>NZ_JAUBQB010000001.1:103521-158787 GCF_036701035.1 Microcoleus sp. Pol7_B2
ATTGTTGCGGGCCGGCTGCGGGCTGCTATCTCTGTCTCTGTCTTGGTAATAATTGCCCCGGGATTCCTGCGGGCTGCTGTCTCTGTCTTTAAAATGATTATTTCTGCGAATGTCCGGTTGGCCGTCTGAATCGACTCTCCGTTTGAAAATTGCTCTCACGGGCATTTCTCGTGATTGCGGGGCGAAGGTCGATCGCTTTTGAGGCGCATCTACTCCGCGAGTGTCGGGACGGGGCTTGCGTTCAAAGCGGGGAGAGGATGGTTGTGAGTCCTGACGGCGGCCTTCGCTTTTGAATGGCTTGCTGTCGGAATTCGATCGCGAAAAGTTGGGTTTGGTAAATTTTCTCATTGGTTTCTTGTGCTCAAAACGTTTTGGCTGAAGGCTAATCGATTGTAGATTGTAGATGTGAGATTCTTGATTTAGGGAGCAATCTTGGGGCTTTGAGATTTTAGATTGTCTAGCGAGGGAGCAAGGATTTTGCTGTGTTCAAATTGCTAGTTAATAACTGATAAATCCTGTTTTGCCGATCGACATTTTTGCGGTTTTATGTTAGCCGTGCAAGGATGGTTAATTAATCCCTCCCCATGCCCAACTCTTAACTGCTAAATCCTTTAAGTCTCAAGATCTAAAAGTGCCAGAAGTTCGGTCAATCTTGCGGGATCGGTAAGATACAAATATCCGACCAAGGTTTCTAAGCTGCTGGCTTGTTGGTATATCTCTGGATCTGCTCGTTTAGAACGGCCCGCTGCAGCATTGCGGCCGCGCTTGACAATTGCTAATTCTGTACTGTTCAAGTAAGGAGAGAGCGATCGCAAATGACGCGCTTGAGTTTCGGCTCGTACTTGCCCCACCACTAATTCGTGATAAGCTTGCAATCTTTTGGGTGGGACTAAGTACGAACTCCGAACGTAGAGTTCGTACACTGCATCTCCCAAATATGCCCAGGCTGCGGGCGAAATTCTTTCTATTTCTGCTGGTGTAGCCCTCGCAGGATGCACTCGATTTAAACTGATATCCGTCAGACTCAGTTTGAGCCCGTCATCTGCGATCGGCGACATACTTTTTTAAATAAAACTTCCGCACAGCTTGGTTTTTCTAGTCACTTACTTATTGCGTCTTTGATCACTTCAGCAATTATAGCTTTCCCAGGAGTGTTCGCTATCAGATCACGAAGCGAGATATATAGGCAAAGCTTGGCGCGACGATCGCACTCCTAAAAAAGGCTTTTTACCAAATCGGGATGCTCTAATTTTTATACCATTTTTCCGCGTGTTTGCCACACATATTTTACTGCCCCTCCACCGAAACTCTAAGCATCGGGGAAATAGCGGCTGGCGCGTGTCGCAGCTTCTGGAAAAATCGGTATTGTTTTACACGCAAAAAAATAAAAATTTGCTATCCAGCGTTGAGAACCGGATAGCTAATTTAACTCACTTTGGCGTCAAGCATCCTTGACGTTTTTTACCGCCTCATCAACCGAAGGCTGCAAAGACAAAAATTTCTCTAAGCGAACCAGTTTAACAGTCTGAGTTACGCGGGGATTTGAGACAATTTGCAATGTCCCCTCCAAGGTTTGGGCTTTTTTGACAAGTTGCACAAGTGCGCCCAAGCCTGAACTATCCACAAAGTCTATCTGAGACAAGTCCAAAATTACGTGTTTTGGGCCCTCGTCAATACATTTGCTTATTACCTTCCGAAAAGTGGCCTCAGAAAAAGCGTCCAGCAGGCCCGTCAGGCGAAATAACTGACAGTTATTCCTGACTTCGCGAGTGCCTCTGAGGCTAACGGTCAGGGTCAATGACTCAGGAATGACACCCTCCTAGCTAGATATGGCTTAAAGTCGAGGCTTCATTATAGGAGTTTTTTGGTCTTTTGTCTACAGTTTTTTTTGGTCAGTGGTTTTTAGTTTTTTTGAGGCAGCAGTCATTAGCGGTTGACTGCTGACTGTTGACTGCTGACTGCTGACTACTTACTGCTGGCTACTTTCTGATTGTCTCGCATTGACTGCACGAATCGATCGAATAAATAGTCGGCGTCGTGCGGGCCCGGACTGGCTTCCGGGTGGTACTGGACTGAGAACAGTGGCAGGGTTTTGTGCTTCAATCCGGCTACGGTACGATCGTTCAAATTGAGATGAGTAATTTCTACTTCGGGGGCTAGCGAATCGGGGTCGATCGCAAAACCGTGATTTTGGCTAGTAATTTCTACTTGCTCAGTTAAACCCGCTGGATGATTCAATCCCCGATGGCCGAACTTAAGTTTAAAAGTTTCTGCACCCAAGGAAAGTCCCAAAATTTGGTGTCCCATGCAGATGCCGAATACGGGTTTGTCCGACTTTAACAAAGCTTTCGCAGTCGCGATCCCTTCCGTGACCGCCGCCGGATCTCCGGGGCCGTTGGACAGAAAAATGCCGTCCGGGTTGTATTTGAGGATTTCCTCCGGCGACGTGTCAGCGGGGACAACGATGACCCGACACCCGTAACTCGCCAGACGCCGCAGGATGTTGCGCTTGATCCCAAAGTCTAGCGCTACCACCGTCCACATTTTGCCATTAGCAGGTTTGACTGTAGGACTGAACTCCCAAACCGAGTCCGTGGCTTCAGACCACTCATAAACCTCGCGAGTGGTGACTTCCTGGACCAGATTCAGCCCGTCCATGCTGGGGGCGTCTTGTACTAGCTCCAAAAGCTCTGCCTGGTCGAGAATCGTGGTCGAAATGCCGCCGTTGATCGCTCCCACCGTGCGAATTTTGCGAGTGAGGGCGCGGGTGTCGATCCCGTAAATGCCGGGGATATCGTACTGTTTCAGGTAGTCTTGCAGAGATTGCGAGCAGCGCCAGTTGCTGGGGCGGCTGCATACGTTGCGGGCGATCGCACCTCGAATTTGCGGGCGCGAGGATTCTTCGTCTTCGAGATTTACCCCGGTATTGCCCAATTCTGGATAAGTAAAAGTTACAATTTGACCGCAATAGCTGGGATCGGTCAATACTTCTTGGTAGCCCGTCATTCCCGTATTAAATACTACCTCGCCAACGACGGTGGCGTCAGCGCCAAACGACCAGCCGCGGTAAGCAGTACCGTCAGCCAGGACTAGGAGAGCGGGTTGTGCAGTTGAAAGTGACATGGCATCCTTAATTACTTTCGTTTGGTTTCATTCTTACCACTGCCAGGGATTTGATGCTAGTCGGCAATATACAGATATTATTTGAATTTGTGCAATGGTTCGCAAAACCAAGGCACTTATGCCGGAGGCAGAAGCAACAGGTAATCAAAAAGCTGCAACAAGTGCAAATTTTCCATCTCCCCCCGCGCCAGCAATTTATCTGCCAGCAGCTTAGGTGGCGGGCGGAAATTCTCTATCTATACCAAATCTATACCAAAAGGCAGTTGTCGCTGTTACGATCGAGCTACAGCGTTTAATCAAACTATGCCCAGCAAATCTCCCTTGCCTTTACTCTCAAACTCAAAAAAGCCTCTTCTGAGCCCTAACAACCTGCGCCAACCTTTACTGGTTTTAGCAGGGGTTATTTCTCTGAGCAGTTCAATTTTAGTAGGGACTGTTGCCAACTCCTCGCGAGCAGTGGCTCAAGAAAGTGAGGGATGCTTCATGCGGAGCTCGTCAGGCCGAACCATCAACCTCAGCCAATCAGTCTGCGGTTTTCTCCCCAAAGAATTGACTCCCACCACTTCGGCGGCGGCAAAGTCTGGAGTGTTTCAGGCAAAAATCAAACGGCGAGAGGCTAATATCCCCGTCATAGAAGTCACGTTTAACGGCAAACAAAAGTTCGAGATGATGGTAGATTCTGGAGCTAGTGGCACAGTAATTACACCAGCAATGGCTAAAGCCTTGGGCGTTGTTCTACAGGGAACAGTGCAAGCACAAACTCCCAACGGAGTGGCTACTTTTCCCCTCGGTCGTTTGACTTCTATTGAAGCTGGGGGTCTGGCAGTTAACAATGTAGTTGTCGCAGTCTCGCCGTCGCTAGATATCGGACTGTTGGGTCACGACTTTTTTGGTAATAAAGATGTGACTATTAAGCAAGATGTCATTGAATTTCGATCGCGCTCTTAAGAAAAACGAAGAAGTCCGAGGGAAGAAGTAAAGAAAAATTGAAAATTCAATAATTTTTCTTGTTGGTTAGTTAAAACAAAAAATTCCTTCTTCCTTCATCCTTCTTCCATCCCTTACATCCGTTACATCCGTTACATCCGTTACATCCGTTACAAAATCCGTTGCCGAACTTCCTTCTTCCTTCATTTCAAAAACTCAATCAACTGCTGCAATTTCAACCAAGATTCGCCGCTCAATAAAATGTCCTTAGCCAGAGAAACTCCTGCTGCGTGAGAACCCATAGGAATTGCACCTCCCACCTGAAAAGCCAAAGACGCATTCAAAGCTACAACATCCATTTGTGCGGGCGTACCTTTGCCTTGCAAAACGTTCCGCAAAATCTCGGCGTTTTCCTCAACATTTCCGCCTTTTAACGAGCCGATCGCACTTGGTGTCAATCCTACCTTTTGGGGGTCTAAAGTAGTGAGTTCCACTTTGCCATCTGACAAAACCGCCAAATCAGTCACATCACCCAACCCCGCCTCGTCCAATTTTTCTCTGCCGTGAACGACTACAGCTAACTCAGTCCCCAACTCGCCCAAAGCTTGAGCAATAGTGGAGACCAGACTAGGATCGAACACCCCGATTACCTGCCCTGTAGGGCGCATAGGATTGACAAGGGGCCCTAAAAGGTTAAAAACAGTCCGCACCTTCAAAGTGCGCCGGAGCGACGCTACAGCCTTAAGTGCGGGATGCCACCCAGGAGCAAATAAAAAGGTAATGCCTACTTCGTCTACCGCAGCTTTTACCTTCGCGGCATCGGCGTTGAGGTTGACTCCCAGTGCTTCCAACACGTCAGCAGAACCCACTTTGCTCGATGCGGAGCGATTTCCGTGTTTCGCGACTCGAACTTTGCCGGCGGCGGCCACAAAAGCTACAGCAGTGGAAATGTTAAACGTGGATGCGCCGTCGCCGCCGGTGCCGCAAGTATCAATTAATTTGAGATTGGAGATTGAGGATTTGGGATTTAAAACGCTCTCCGATTCGCCTGCAAGCGACTGAGAATGCAATACCTGAGCCATTCCTGCCAATTCTGGGGCAGAGATGCCTTTGGCTTGGATGGCCGCTAAAATTGCTCCTGAGAGAACGGGGGGAATAGCTTCTGCTAGCCATCCCTGCATCAAGTCGGCTGCTTGGGCGCGTGAGAGAGATTGTCTGTCTAATAGTTGTTGCAGGAGGGCTGGCCACACAGGAGAATCCGCCGTCTGGGTTGAAGCTGGGGATAACTCTGGCGTTGCTAGGAGAGGAGAATCTGTCATTTATTAGTTTTTAGTCAAATTTAGCTCGATCGAGCTTTGCGGCCAAACCGAGAATCGATCGGGATTTTACCAGACTTGCCGACCACATTTTGCGCGATCGGGCCCATATTTTTGCCTAAATGCCAGCACCGCTACAGAATTTTTCCACCCGCAGTAGCAGAATATGAATTTTTTGATACAACAATTACCCTATTGTTGTGCCAACTTTACATAGAAACCCCAGATCGTACAACTGCCAGCAGTCTGCTGTATTATCTATCAGCAATAATACTTAACAGTCACTCAGGGCACCCAAAGACCGATAAAAGTTTCCGACAGGAGTTGTGGAGAGCAAAAAATTTTAGACATTAGGAGAACCCCAGATTCATCTGTGGAGTCAACTTTAATCTAAAATCTCAAATCGACTGACAGCAAGGACAGCGAGCATTTAGCTCTTGCAGGCGGGTTAGTTGCTTCGGGTAAGAGTCGATGATACTCTCACCCCAATCCTAAAAATAGGCTCTTGCGGTTGTAGAAGTCGCTGCCTTTTATTGTAACAACATCCTTGCTACTAACTTATTTCAGGGTATTCAACTGCTAATCTATTCAGGGAGATTTCAAGGAGCGGGTTTTGCTCGAACACCTGCACCGCAGGCAGAGCGATGTGCCAATGCGATCGTGACAGCCAGCCAAGCATCAAATAAATACCGGATTAGCTAAACTTTCCGCAACAATCACTAATAACTAACAGTCCAGTAGGACAGATGAATAAACACACTCGTCTCCGGCTGCGACACACCATCTTTTAGCCTAAATAAGGGCTCAAATTTAACAGGCGGTCGATCAAAAATATTAAACTGACACACAAGAGCAGGGTATTCACAAGTGGGAAATCAAAAACTAGGAAATAAAGCGATAGAATGCCTGAATGTCGCGGAGGCACTGCACCAAATGGAAGCAAAATATTATAGTATGTTTGAAAATGCTGTGTCGGGTATTTTTCAAACAACCCAATCCGGTCGCTACATCAGCGCTAACCCAGCTTTGGCTCGCATCTACGGATATAATTCCGCCGAAGAATTGATGGGTTCTCTGACTGATATCAGCGATCAGCTTTACGTCAACCCCGATCGCCGCGATCAGTTTGTTTCTGCTTTGCAAGCACAGGGCATCGTATCGGATTTTGAGTCGCAGATTTATCGGCGGGACGGAACAATAATTTGGATCGCTGAGAATGCGCGGGCTGTCTGCGATGAAGCAGGTAAATTGCTCTACTACGAAGGTTTTGTAGAAGATATCACCCAGCGCAAGCAAGCAGAATCTGCACTTCGAGAAAGCGAAGAACGCCTGCGCTTAATAATTGAAGGCGTTAAGGATTACGCTATATTCATGTTAGATACTGATGGGTATGTAGCTAGCTGGAATTCTGGTGCAGAACGCATTTTTGGATACAGAGCTCATGAAATAGTCGGCAATAATTCGGAGTGTTTTTTCACGAAAGAAGATCTTGAAATTGGCAAGCCCCAACAAAAATTAATCCAGGCGGTGGCAGAAGGTCGATACGAAAATCAAGGCTGGCGGCTTCGCAAAGACGGATCGCGATTTTGGGCGAATATTATTGTTACTCCTTTGCGCGATGAAAGGGGAAAGTTGCAGGGATTTTCTCAAGTAATGCAGGATATTACTGAGCAAAAGCGGGCGGCTGAGGAAAAGATGCAGTTGATTGCTTCTTTGCAGGCGTCGGAAAAAAAGTTTCGCACTTTGTACGAATCGACGACTGATGCGGTAATGCTGCTAGACGAAGAGGGTTTTTTGGATTGCAATTCGGCTACTTTAAAGTTATTTGGATGCAGCACTGAGTCGGAGTTTTGTGGCAAGCATCCTTCGGAGTTCAGCTCGCCATTGCAACCGGACGGGCAAGATTCTATGAGTCTTTATCAAGAGCGAATTAATACGGCTATGCGATCGGGAAATTGCCGTTTTGACTGGAGGCACTGCCGTTTGGATGGTTCTGAATTTCCAGCGGAAGTGCTGCTAACTTCTATGGATATCGGCGGCAAAATAGGGTTGCAAGGCGTGGTGCGCGATATCACTTATCGGGTGCAGGCTGAGGAAGCCCTGAAGCAGGCTAATGAGGTATTGGAATGCCGGGTTAAAGAGCGGACAAGTCAGTTGGAAGAGGCTATTAAAAAGTTGAAGTTGTCGGAAGAAAAGTTTTCTAAGGCTTTTCGGTCGAGTCCTGATCCGATGATTATTACTACTTTTGCTGAGGGTCGTTTTATTGAAGTTAATGATAGTTTTTTGTCGATGACTGGTTACGATTTAGAAGAAACGCTCTGGAATACAGTACCGGGGTTAAATATTTGGGTAAGACCTGAAGACCGACTTAATTTTAGGCGAAGTTTGCACGAACAAGGCGTTGTTCGCAATCAGGAGTGCGAGTTTCGGATGAAGTCGGGATCGGTGGTGGTGTGTTTGCTCTCAGCGGAATTGATTAATTTGGACGGCGAACTCTGTATGCTGGCGGTGATGACGGATATTACCGATCGCAAACACGCCGAAGAAGCCCTACGGGAAAGTCAGCGGGCCTTGGCGACGCTGATGAGCAATTTGCCGGGGATGGCCTACCGTTTTCGCAACGATGCCGATCGCAGTATGGAGTTTGTCAGCGAAGGTTGCTATCAGTTAGCCGGCTATTCTCCTGAAGAATTTATTGGCACTAGGGAAATTTCTATATCGGAATTGACTCACCCGGACGATCGCGATAATTTGTGGAATGCCGTGCAAGTTGCTTTGCAAGAAAATCGACCCTATCAGCTAAATTACCGAATTACTGCTAAAAATGGCGAATTAAAATGGGTTTGGGAGCAAGGTTTGGGAGTGTTTTCCGACTCGGGAGAATTGATAGCTTTGGAAGGGTTAATTACTGATATTTCCGAGCAGAAACGCAGTGAAGAAGCTTTGCGGCGATCGCAAACAGAGTTAACCCAACAAAAACTTCAACTCGAAAATACTTTGCACGAATTGCAGCAAACTCAAGCTCAATTGATTCACACTGAGAAAATGTCTACTCTCGGTCAAATGGTAGCTGGGGTCGCTCACGAAATTAACAATCCTGTTAGTAGCGTCTGCGGCAATCTCGTCCACGTCGGCCACTACA
Source organism: Microcoleus sp. Pol7_B2 (assembly GCF_036701035.1). NCBI lineage: Bacteria > Bacillati > Cyanobacteriota > Cyanophyceae > Oscillatoriales > Microcoleaceae > Microcoleus > Microcoleus sp. Pol7_B2. The sequence continues at coordinate 112,030 of NZ_JAUBQB010000001.1, forward strand.
CGGAAGATTTGCTTAATTTGCTCGATATGTACCAGAAGCAGTGCCCGCAGCCGTCGGCAGCAATTCAAAATAAAATTAAGGATATCGAATTAGAGTTTCTGCTAGAAGATTTGCCCAAAGCGATGTCTTCGATGCAGGTTGGGGCCGATCGCATTCGGGAAATCGTGCGATCGCTCAGAAATTTCTCCCGCAAAGATGATTCTCAAATGAGCAAAGTTAACCTGCACGAAGGGATTGAAGGAACGTTGCTGATTCTGCAAAGTCGCCTGAAAGCCAGAGGTAACTATCCCGAAATTGCGGTAATTAAGGACTATGGAAATTTGCCTTTGGTTGAGTGTTATGCTGGGAAAATCAATCAGGTATTTATGAATTTGATCGGAAATGCGATCGACGCGATCGAGGAATACAACGAAGGGCGTTCAGTTGCCGAAGTCAAAGCTAACCGCAGCAAAATTAAAATTAGGACAGAAGTCCAAAACTCCAATGCTGTAATTAGGATTTCTGACAACGGCCCCGGTATGCCAGAAGAAGTTTCCCAGCAGTTATTCGAGGCTTTTTTTACCACCAAACCCGCCGACAAAGGCACCGGTTTAGGTTTGTCAATTTCCTACAAAGTTGTCCAAGAACACGGTGGCAAACTTAGCTGCGTGTCTGCACTCGGCCACGGGGCCGAGTTTATCATAGAATTGCCGATCGAACAGCCTATCAAACAATCCTAAAGTGCGATCGGGGCGATCGCATCGGGATAACGAGTCGCGGTTTCTAGTGAGGACTTTAGTCCTCATAAAACTCGCTCGGACTAAAGTGGTAAGATGCAGTGTGCATTGAATTCTATAGAATTATACATATAGAAATTTTGCATAAGTTCTGTATTGCTAAAACCCTGGCTTTTCTTATTTCTTCCTTCTTCCGACTTCCATCCGTTACATCCGTTACATCCGAAGAAAGCGAATCCATTGCCGAACTTCCTTCTTCCTTAATTACACCTTTCCCAATAAATTCGAGCCACATTATCTCCCGGATTTTGCCCCAAACAATCCGCAAAAAGTCCCCCAGCTTCCCTAAAATTCTTCATATTGTACAAAGACAAAGCCTGAGTAAATAGTTGCAGAGTCGCTAACTTCCCCGCTTTAACTTCCGGCAAATCAGCATCAAAAACTTCATAAACAGTCACCCATTCAGACTTACCCTTAACCTGAACTTTATCAATTACCCGAATTGCATAATCACCCGGATTCCTCAAGCGACCGAAAGTCTGCTGAGTAATTAACAGCGACACCCCATAATTTTTCGTCAAACTTTCAATCCGAGAAGCCAAATTAACCGCATCGCTAATCACAGTACCGTCCATGCGGCTTTTTCCGCCTACTATACCCAGAATCAAAGAACCAGTATTGATTCCCACCCCAATCTCCACTGGCACATCGCCCACAGAAGCGCGATCTCGATTGTATTCCGCAAGAGTATGCAGCATGGCAATTCCCGCTTTCAAAGCATCATCCGCCCCCTCGCTAAACAAAGCCATAATTGCATCACCAATATATTTATCAATAAACCCTTTATTTTCCACAATCAGCGGTTCCATTCGACTCAGATAAGAATTGATAAATTTAAAATTTTCTTCAGGTGTCATCTGTTCCGAAAGAGTAGTGAAATCGCGGATGTCAGAAAACAAAACTGACATTTCCAACTCCACCGCTTCTCCCAATTTAATATCAACAATACTGTCACATCCCAAAAAAGCTAACAACTCCTTGGGTACAAAGCGACTTGTCGCCTCCGCAATTTCTAATTCTGCATCCAGTGAAAGTTCCAAATTGCAATTGACCTCAAAGAGATCCTCAATAAACTTTTTGCGTTCTGCCTCAGCTTCTTTGCGTTCCGTGATATCTTGAAGAGTGTTGATAGCATAAACAATATTTCCTTGTTGATCGTAGATGGGAGTAGCGAAGATTTCTAGGGGAATAATCTTGTCACCTTGATGAACTTCTGCATCGTCAGCCGTAGCACTTTCCCCATTCAACGCGCGTACGCTGGGCAAATTCTCCGTAGGATACTTTTGATTCGTCCCTGCTTGATAGAGTTGATAAACCTCTGACAATTGCTGGGAACTGGTATCCGGCACAACTCCTTTACCAAATATCTCTTTTGCTTTCCGATTGATGTAGTAAGGTTGGCCGTCCGCGTTCAGCACACCCACACCAATCGGCATTGCTTCCAAAAACTGTGTCAACCGATTTTCATTTTCGTGTAGTTTAGCAATGAGTACGGTTTGCTGGCTGTTTAACTCGGCCAACTCCTGATTTATTTGCTGGAGTTGGGCATTTTGTTGTGCCAGTTGTTTATCTTGAAGATAACTATTTAGCGCTTCTCTAACGGTCAATTTTAAGTCTTCCGGTTGCCAAGGTTTGGTAATATAACGATATAAGTTTGCAGAGTTGATAGCATTGGCGATCGCCCCAATATCTGCTTGTCCTGTCAGCATAATTTTTATAGTTTTAGGCGAAATTATATGAGCCTGTTTTAACAGCTCATCTCCCTTCATATCAGGCATAATGTGGTCGGAAATAATTAAAGGAATTTCATCCCCCTCCTCTAGCAATTCTTCAATTAGCTCTAATGCCTCTTGCCCACCTTCAGAAATTTCGATTATATAATCATTGCCCACAGCCTCTTGCAGTTCTGCTTTGAGACTCCTGAGTACAGTTTTTTCATCATCAACACAGATAATTACCTGTTGGCTCATAGTTTAGATAAACCAGATTTAATAGTTTCTAGCAAATCGGATTCCAACCAAGGTTTAGATAAGCAACCATGAAGGTTAGCCTGTTTTTGTACTCTGTCAATGGCTACTTCATCCGCTTGACCAGTCAGCATAATTTTAATAACATTTGGGTAGTTTTGGTGAATGCGAATCAGCAACTCATCTCCCCTAATGCCGGGCATTAACCAATCACAAATAATCAGAACAAGGCTAATTTTGTCATCATAAAGTTCGCTAATCACCTCTAACGCCTCCTCAGCATCTTCGGCTCCTTCGTAGGTGTACGCATTCCCAAATTCTGCTGCTAGCTGCGTCCTGAGACTGTCTAATATTATTTTCTCATCGTCAACGCACAAAATAACTGGTTTAGACATCTATTTTTTCTCCTTTTTAATTGTTATTAGTAGCCAAAGTAGCACAAGTAGCCAAAGTAGTAAAAGTAGTAAAGTGTATTAGTAGACTCCATCTTATCTTAAGATGTCACAAGCCAACGGCTCGCCAAATCCTCTCCCCTCTCCCCAGTCGCCGAAACCAAGAAACTTATATGCGTAGCACCTTAGCTGAGCATAACGCATCGTACTGCTGTTTTACATCCGTTTCCTGTTGAATCGGAGTTAGGGGTCTCAAAACGCTTTAACTTTTGAAATACTCCCAATGGGGTAGATGGCAGCTTAGGCGGAACCAAGCAAAATCAGACCTATTTAGTACCTTATATCGTTTGCGAGATCCTTGAGTTGCTTATACAGTGATCATTGGCAGGAAAACATTAAATGTAGTTTTGCCCGGAATTGATTCCACTTCTATTTTTCCCTGATGCTTGTCAACAATCTTCTTCACAATATCTAGTCCCAATCCGCTACCTTCTCCTGCGGGCTTAGTAGTAAAAAACGGGTCAAATATTTTCCCTTTTATCTCTTCAGGTATCCCTTTGCCGCTGTCGCTAATGCTAATCTTAGCCTGGTCATCTTGAGCCGTTAACTCAATTGTTAACGTGCCTCGATAATCCATTGCTTGCAAAGCATTGTGAATTAAATTAGTCCAAACTTGATTTAGTTCATCGGGATAGCAAAGGATCGGCGGGATATCGGCATAGTTTTTGATGACCTCAACTCCCTGTTTGAGTAGATTTTGATACAGGGTTAAGATTGTTTCAATACCTTCTTTAAGACTGGCTGCTGTTTTTTCGCCCGACTGTTCGTAGCGGGCATAATTTTTTAAGGCAAAAACTACTTTTGATGCTCTATCTGTGGCTGTGTTGATAGTAGCAATGCCTCTTTTTAATTCTGAAAGTTTGTAGGCGATTTCTAGGAGATGTAAATTATCTGATCTTTGCAACAAAGAGACAAAGGTATCAATTTCATTATAAACGCCCATGATCACTAGGCGATCGGCTATGGTATCGGCACTTTCAATTCCTAATTCTTCCAGTTGGCTTCTCAAAGCTCTCTTCAACTTGCGTTCTTCTTTGGTTGATAAGCTGGCTTCTTGTTGCAGGGAACGCTGCAGTAAACTCAACAAATTCTGTGCTTCTTCTGGGGAGAGAGATTGAAAAAGTGTGGGCAATTGTTCTAAAGTTTGATTTAAGAACTTAGAAACATTTCCTGCCGACGAGCGAATCGCGCCCAGGGGAGTGTTAACTTCGTGAGCAACTCCGGCCACAAGTTGTCCTAAAGCTGCCATTTTTTCTGATTGAATCAATCCTTCTTGGGTGGCTTCGAGATTGCTTAAAGCTTGTGATAATTCTTGAGTGCGTTCTTCTACTTTTGCTTCTAGGTTGGCATAGAGTTGGGCATTTTCGATTGAGATGGCAGCTTGCGAACACAAGACTTTTAACAGAGATACTCTGTCGGGAGTAAATGCACCTGTTACTAGGTTATTTTCTAAGTAAATTATTGAAATAAGCTGATTCTGTTTGAGCAGAGGAACGCAGAGAAGAGATTTAGTTTTATGAGCTTTTATATAAGTGTCATTCGTAAATCTGCCTTCCCGACTAGAATCATTTAAAACAACATCTTTGTGAGTGCGGCTTACATAATTAATCACTGATAAGGACAGTAACTGACTGCTTTCAGATGGGATGGACTGCAACAAATTGATGGTATCAGAATCAACTGCACCGGATGCTTCAATCAGTAGTTTACCCTGAGATTCCAACAACAAGTATCCCACCTGTGCGCCAGCATTCTCCATCATAATTGTCATCAATTTTCGGAGTAATTGCTCTAGCACAATTTCACCAGCAATGGCTTGGGAAGCTTTGATAACTGTCGCTAAATCTAAAGCTGTACTCGCTCCTGTGGTAGTGTGAGCATTGGGGACGATAGGGCCTGTATTTTTACCAAAAATCGCCCCTGATTTTGCCTGTAATTGTGGATATCTTGCTTCTAAATCCTCAACTTTTGCCTTAGCTTGCCAGCGAGTATAGCCGTAGTGTGCTCCTTTGAGATAGGTTTGGGCAATCTCCTCCATACCGCTTACTAGATAAAATTCCGCTGCTAACTCATAGGCTAAAGCTTCATCTTGAATATATCCGTTGTCTCTTGCTCCTTGAATCGCTCGCTCGTAAAGTTTTGCTGCTTGCCAATTATCTCCTAATACTCGCGCTTTTTCTGCTTGTACTAGGTCGTATTTATGCTGGAAATTGAACGGGGCAAGCTCGGCCCATTGCTTCATTTGCTTTTGGTTTGATTCGACTCCCTCCAAATTTTCCATGAGCTCGGGAGAATACTGAGCGAGCAGGGCAAGAGAATAGTAGAAGTTATGGATAGCAACATACATAAATCCCATGAGAGAATCTATGTATTCTGCAGCTGCGATCGCATTCTTCACGGCATCGGCATAGTTTTTGAATAAATAAGCGAGATTTAGTTTTGCTACGTAAACAAGACTAAGCAGCGTGCGGTTCTTCGTGGCTAGCAAACGGGGAAGTATTTCCTCCTCGTTAAAGCTTTCGCCCAGCAAGCGAGATGGGGGGGCTGTTGTTTCCAAAAGATTTAAAGTAACTTGCCGCCAGATATTAGTCTGGTAAAGAGTATATTCCTGTTTGAGCTTCCATAATTGTTCGCAGGATTGGTGCATTTTTGATGCAACAGATTCTAGTCCTTCTCCAGTCAAAAACAGGGTGACACAATAAGCTTTAATACAATAACCTGCGTACTCATTATCTCCTGTTTCAAGTCCGCTTTTATTTCCCTCTAGTAGCAGAGAAAGACTGCTTTTTGCGGGAGCTTTCCAGTGTTTAACTAAAGAACAGAATAAGTTATAGATTTTGGCTTTTAGCTCTATAGCATGATATATATTTACTAACTTTAGTGCCAATTCTCCGGCGTGATATCCAGTTTCTATGTTGCCTTTTCCCGAACAGATAACAGCATACGCAGCATAAGCATAAGCAGCCAAAGCTGAATAACCTTTTTGAATTGTCAGGTTAACCATTGTCAAAATAATTAACACTAAAACTCCGGGTTTCGCAAATAAAGCGGACGGACAAATAGACATCAAAATTCGCATGGCTGCGAGTTGAGCAGCGTCAGTCATTTCCGGGAAGCTTTCTAAGCCCATAAGTGCTGGCAGCTCTACGTTACTATCTTCTCCTGTAGAGAGAGAAATTTCTAGTAATTTTAATGCTTCTAAACCAGTTTCTATTGCTTTAAGTGGCTGATTTTGAGCGGTATAAATTAGCACTTTTAGTTCGTAAGCTTTTACCCTGTCTAGGTGATTTATTGCTCGTTCCAAGATAACTTCAGCTAATTTTTCTGCACCCTCAAAGTTGGTGTTTAAATATTTAGCCTCTACCATTTCTTGATAGAGATTTAGGGTTAATTCATACTGCGTTTGCCAACTTTCTTCGGTTAAGAGGCTTAATCCTGTCTTCAAATATTCAACCGCAGCACTGTAAGCCGTCGCTGCTTTGGCTTTCTGGCCCGCTATCAAATTAAGTTTGGCAATTTCGTTTCGCTCTTGTTGATGGGTTAGTAGGGGCTGTACGGCCCTGCTTAACCCTACCCCCATATTCAGATGATCGACAATTTCAAATATTTTTTTTGATCGTGTTTCGGGCGAACTGTTCTTTAGCAACAGGCGACCAATTTGTAAATGAATGGCTTGTTTTTCAGATTCGTCAATCAAAGAATAAGTTGCTTGTTGGATGCGATCATGCCCAAACTTATAGTGTTGAATTAAAAGTTGACTATCTAATTCTGAGATAGTAAAAATTAACTCAGAATGAATGGCTTTTTTCAGCGCATAGAAAATTTCAGCGGGGGAGCGATCGCAAATAATTGATAGAGTGTTTAAGTCAAACTCTGCACCTATACAAGCTGCAAAACGCAATACCTGTTGAGTCTTGGAGGGCAATTTATTGAGTTTGCCAACCATTAATTCTACCACATTGTCAGTAATTGCTCTCGCCTCAATCTGAACAATATTCCACTGCCAAGTGCGCTCCTTAAAATCGAAATTTAGCAGATTTTCAGTATATAAGTTTTTCAATAATTCCGTAATAAAGAAAGGATTGCCGCTGGTTTTTTTGAGAATTAATCCTGCTAAATCTCTGACAGCATAACGCTCACACTGCAACGTATCTGCAATCAATTCAGTGATATGTGGTTGGGCTAAAGGTACTAAGGTAATCTGGTTAACAGTGGCTCCCTCAGAGCGGATATCTTCCAAAGTCACCATCAAGGGATGAGTAGAATTGACTTCGTTGTCTCGATAAGCTCCAATCAAAAATAGATATTGGGTATCTGCATCCACCATCATCAGTTGGATTAATTTGAGGGTGGCAGAATCTGCCCATTGCAAATCGTCCAGAAAAATGACTAAAGGATGCTTTTCTGAACAAAATACGCGAATGAAATTACCGAAGATAAGATTAAAGCGATTTTGCGATTCATTTGCACCTAATGCAGACAAGGCCGGCTGTTTGCCTACAATCAATTCAACTTCGGGAATTACATCAATAATAATTTGACCGTTAACACCAAAAGCATTTAATAATTTTTCTCGCCATTGATTAAGCTGTTCTTCGCTTTCGGTTAACAGTTGTCGCACTAATCCCTTAAAAGCGCTGACAATAGCAGAGTAAGGAATGTTGCGCTGAAATTGATCGAATTTTCCAGCTATAAAATAGCCTCTCGCCTTAGTTATTGGTTTATAAACTTCGGATACCAGTGCTGACTTGCCTATTCCAGAATAACCAGCAACCAGCATTAATTCTTTACGGGATTGCTGGTTATTTTCGGTTTTGCTAATCCGAGAGAAGGCTGCTAGTAAATCTGCAACTTCTGCGTCGCGTCCGTAAAGTTTTTGGGGGATTTGGAACTTGTCGCAAATATCTTGACGACAGAGGGCGAATGATTCAATTTTGCCATTTGTCTGTAACTGGTTCAAGCATTCTTCTAAATCTGATTTGATTCCGCAGGCACTTTGATATCGTTCTTCTGCTGTTTTGGCCATCAGTTTGAGTGTGATATCAGAAATAATTGGGGGAATTTCTGGATTCACCTGATGCGGCGGTACTGGTTGTTTGGCGATGTGGCAATGTAACAACTCCAAAGCATCGTCAGCGGCAAATGGAAGTTGTCCGGTGAGGAGTTCGTAGAATGTAACGCCCAAAGAGTAAAAGTCGGTTCGATAATCAAGAGAACGGTTCATCCTTCCAGTTTGTTCTGGAGAAATATAGGCTAATGTACCTTCTAAAACATTGGGGTTTTTTAGGGTAGGATTTTCGCGGGTGAAGACAGTAGCAATGCCAAAATCGATAATTTTGACTTGCCCGTTTTCTGGGTTGAGCAGGATATTGGCGGGGTTAATGTCTTTGTGGATAATTTGGGCAGCATGAATTCGAGCCAAAATCTCTGCTGTTTGAATAGCGATGCGGAGGAAGTGCTGTAAAGATGAAATATTTTGCGTTTCGGTAGGGTTATCATTCAAAATTTTTAAAGAAGTGCCGCCAAAATCTTCAAAGATAATGACTAGAGTTCTTTGATACTCTTGTAGGCTATAAACTTTGACAAATCCTTCGATATTGTTGAGATTGCAAGTAATTTCGTATTCCTGCTTGTAGCGGGTAAGTTCAGCAGGATCGGGATAATCTTGAGCGAGCATTTTGAAGATAACAGGTTGATTGTCCTGTTCGCGAATGGCTCGATAAACCGTCGAATTTGGGCTTTCGTAAATTCGATCGAGAATCTCGTATCCTTCAATTTTTAACATTTTGGGTAATTTTTAGAATGTTAATTTTTATGTAAAATATGGTAATCTGCACCTTTTTGAACAGTCGCTTTTTTTGAGTGGAATTATTTCTACTTAACCTGAGATGTTGCACCATTCTCAATAAGCCTTGTATGGGTGGGCTTCTAGCCCACCCCACCACAAAATTCACTCTTTGTGGAACAGGCCGAAAAGCCTTTTAAGCGGGAATGGTGCAACATCTCAGTTTAACCGGACTTGTATTATTGACTAGAACTAGCTATCTTTGACAAGGACTAAATGACACTCGGTGAAAAGCCGATCGCCCGCAGCGTTCCAAAGCCAATTTATGTTTAGCAGTACCGTATCCCTTGTTATTTGTCAAGTCATATTCAGGATACTTAACAGCCAAACGTACTATTAATTCATCGCGCCAAACTTTCGCCACAATACTAGCAGCAGCAATCTGAATCGATCGCGCATCACCCTTGATCATCGTCTCTTGCTCGATAGCCAAATTGGGAATCCTTTGATTCCCATCAACCAAACACAAATCCGGCCTCACCTTCAACTTCAAAATCGCCCGTTTCATCGCCAACAAAGAAGCTTGCAAAATATTGAGGCGATCAATCTCCTGCACCGAAGCCGCACCAACTTGACAATCAACCGCCACAGCCCGGATTTTCATAGCTAAGCGACTCCGGGCTGCGGCACTCAACTGCTTGCTGTCGCGCACCCCGCAACTTGCTAATTCATCGAGAACTTCGTCGGGCAAAATGCAGGCAGCAGCCACCACCGGCCCGAACAAAGCCCCTCGTCCGACTTCATCCACACCCGCAATTACTAGAGCGTTCGAGGGAGAGGGGGAAAGGGGAAGATGGAAAGATGGGAAGAGAGTAAAAATTTCTACTTCTTCCTTCTTCCCTCTTCCCTCTGACTTCTTCCTTCTTCCCTCTGACTTCATATCACTCATCCACAACGGCTGACGAGCGGCGGCGGCGGCGACGGTTGATAGCAGGCTCCTCGGGTTCGCTGGGTTCGCTGGGTTCGCTGGGTTCGATCGGTTCATAGGATTCGATCGGCTCATAGGATTCGATCGGTTCATAGGATTCGATCGGCTCATAGGATTCGATCGGCTCATAGGATTCGATCGGCTCATAGGATTCGATCGGCTCATAGGATTCGCCCATCACATCGCTGGGTTCCTCCATTCGATCAAAACCATCAGTTTGGTCGATCGAACTCTCGCCGTAAATTTGGGCCTCATCATCCTCAGAAAAAACAGGCTCAACTACCGACCTTTCTGGATAATAATCCCGTTCCTCAGCATTCTGTGCAGGCGCCGTCGGTTCAAATTCAAATTCGAGTTGCTCGAAAGGCGGCTTGTTCGGGGCCGCTCCGGGGAGAGTCACCGAAACGATCGCATTCTTAGGATTTTTCACGCTGCGATCAGTAAGCACCAAAGGAGAAACCCCCATCAGTGCATAAACATCCTGCTCCTCCGCCGTCATTTCCACCGAAATCACCTCTGGAGGCTCCACCATCGGCTTCATCAACTCAGACTTAGCCGGACGCACGCGATCGAAATCCTCGCGCCTGCCCACAGTGGCCATATTCACCAGCCCGAAGCCCTCCGAAGCCGCCCGGATGCCGGGGGGTGCTAGATACTCAGAGCGCGTATCCGCGACGGGCGCGCTCTGAGTATTCGGCAGCCGCAACTTGCTGCGTACCGGTTCCTCCTCCGCCGGCAGAGCAAAAGGCTCTTCGCCAATCCGGCGGCGGCGGCGGCGTCTAGTTCCGTTCCCCAAATCCTGATAGCTGGGATGGTTGAGCAAGTCCAAAGGCGAGGCATTGCTGCCAGTCTCAAAATCCAAACTTTCGCTCTGACTCTGAGGTTCCCAAGCAGCCCGAGCAGGTTCGGGGGGGCGTTCTTCCCGCACCGGTGCAGGAGTTGCAGCCACCACAGGCGTCAAGCTGCGGCGTTCCAATCCTTCGGGCAAATTCAACAAAACGCGGTTCGACGTAGCAACGGTGCGATCGCCCGATTCCCGCACCGCTGCGGCGAAGTCTTCTTCCCCGGGCAAGTGCACCAGATGACCCAAGCCGCTGCAAGTAGGACAACTGTGGCCGAACAACTCGTAAATATTTTGACCTTGGCGCTTGCGGGTCAGTTCTACCAGCCCCAATTCCGACAGTTGAGCGATTTGCGGCCGAGCTTTGTCAGCTTTGAGAGCTTTATTGAAATGTTCCAGCACCTGCAACTGATCGCGGCGGGATTCCATGTCAATAAAGTCAACAATAATCACCCCGGCAATATTGCGTAACCGCAGTTGTCTAGCAATTTCCGTTGCTGCTTCGCAATTTGTCCAGAGTACAGTTTCGCGAGCCGTCGCCGATCGAGTAAACGAGCCAGAGTTGACATCGATCACCGTCAGCGCCTCAGTCGGCTCGATAATCACATAACCACCCGAAGGCAAATCAACCCTTGGTCTGAGGGCTTCTCGAATCGCAGCGTTAACCCGGAAAAATTCTAAAATCGAGGCGCGCTCTCGGTGGTGGTCGATCAAAACTCCCGCAGGAAGTTTACCGCCGTTCCAGCTCATCAACTGCTGCTTCACCCGCTTAATTCCATTTTGCGAGTCCACCACAATCCGATTCACGTCACCGCTGAACATATCTCGCAGCACCCGCTGGATAAAATCGTCATCCCGGTTGAGCAGTGCCGGCGCCCGCGAAGTACCGCCTTCGAGTTGAACGGCTTCCCATTGTTTTTGGAGGACTTCCAAATCTTCCATGATCGCTTCTTCGGTCATCCCTTCAGCCTCGGTGCGTACCAGCAGCCCCATCCCGGCCGGTTTCACCAAAATAGCCAGGGCTCTGAGGCGGTTGCGCTCGGCTTCCGACTTGATCCGCCGCGAGAGATTGACTCCCCTGCCGTAGGGCATCAGTACCAAATAGCGGCCCGGCAGGGTAATGTTGCCTGTTAGCCGGGGGCCTTTGCTGCCCGTCGGTTCTTTCATTACCTGTACCACCACTTTCTGCTGGGGGGTCAGGAGTTCTGTAATTGCTCCTGCCGAGCGTTTAAGGCGCAGCGGGCCGAGGTCTGTGACGTGCATAAACCCGTTACGTTCTGGATCGCCAATATTGACGAACGCCGCATCTATCCCAGGGAGTACATTTTCAACAATTCCCAAGTAAATGTCACTGACTTGATGGCTGCCTGTGGCTACCACAAGTTCTTGGATTTGATCTTCTGAAAAGACGGCAGCAATACGATGCTGCTCTGCTATAACTATCTGCTTGGTCATTCAATTTCCTCAAAAAACTGGCAGCAAGTTAGAGACACTTACGCACAAAAGTGTTTCTGACTTTGACTGTAATTAGTAGTAGCTTGAAGAGTTATGAGCTGTGAGTTGGTGCAGGGTGGAAGAAAATTTAACTGTTGACCGTTCACTGTTAACTGTTGACTGTTCACTGTTAACTGTTACAGATAAAGTAGTTAAACCCGCCCTTACAGAGTTATGAGTTATGCTCAGCAGATAAATCTGAGAGATTGAAATAAGGAGGCTTTTATCGAGTTAGCACTATTGAGATTTGAGTTGAGAATTGCGAAATCAATACTCAAAATTCAACACTTACAACTCTTCCTTTGAACTCAGCGAATAAATTCATTGACACCGTACCAATTTCTTAACACACAACTTAACACTACGAACTGATAACTCCGCTTGCGTGGTGGTAGAGGGCTGGTTTTGAGCGAAAGTAGGTAGGAGTGAAAGCGCCTAGATTTTTGTTGAATTCTTGTGCGATCGCACTCAACATACCCCAGCTTAGCATTCGACTGCAACCTCCGCCCCTGCCAACCCTAAAACCTCGTCAGTCGATTTTAGATTTTAGATTTTAGATTTTAGATTTACTCCACAGATGAATCTGGGAGATTGAAATTTAGTCTAAAATCTAAAATTTTGGTTCTCCACGAATTAAGTCGGGGGCTTATCTCCGTTTTTTGACGGGTCAGTCGATTTTAGATTTTAAATTTTAGATTTTAGATTTACTCCACAGATGAATCTGGGAGATTGAACTAGAGTCTAAAATCTAAAATTTTTGATTCTCCACGAATTAAGTCGGGGGCTTATTTCCGTTTTTTGACGGGTCAGTCGATTTTAGATTTTAAATTTTAGATTTTAGATTTTAGATTTACTCCACAGATAAACTTGGGAGATTGAACTAAAGTCTAAAATCTAAAATTTTTGGTTCTTCACGACTTAAGTCGGGGGCTTATCTGCGCTTTTTGACGGGTCAGTCGATTTTAGATTTTAGGTTTTAGATTTTTGATTTACTCCACAGATGAATCTGAGAGCTGGAACTTTAATCTAAAATCTAAAATTTTTGGTTCTTCACGACTTAAGTCGGGGGCTTATCTCCATTTTTTGACCCGCCAAAAACATTTATTGTTGAATACCCGCTCTGCGGTTTGAACCGTGAGATTTTTGAATAAGCCGACCACCGACAACCAGTCGATTGATCGAAATTAATCGCTAAATTTGGTTCAGACCCCGCTCCTGCGGGTTTGGCGCTAGATTTAGCCCGTGAATGTACAACAAAAAGGCTTGAAGTCTTGAACAGAAGCAAATTGCACCCAGCCCGCGTTGCTGGTTGACGAGGGCGGCGAGCGACTAAAGCGCTCGAGCCACCGCGGCTTCCATAACAAGCGATTATAGCGTGAAACGACACATCCCGATCGAGAGCCGAAGGTGAAATATTCCACCACGGCTTCCCTATTTTAACCATAACCCAGGATTAGCTGACTACGCTCAACCTGTAGAAGCTGAATTTCCTGCTGGCTGACTTGTTCGAGCATGAATACAATATGTTCTGGCTTGAGCAAGTTGCCATCGCTGCGACAACTGCCAGTAAAGCGCAAGACGGCTCTACCTTGGGATGTACCACCAGAGGCAGAGGTGCTGCTTTCTGGTTTCTGCTCTACAAGCTCTAGTTTGTGCAGTCGATCGCGCAAATTGACATCCTGCGTCTTTCCCGACTTAGTAGTATGCACCCGCCAAAAAGCTTCGGTTTCGATGATCGTCTTGACCCAAGCTTCCCAGTTGGCATCAGGAGCCACGGAGACAGGAGCAGAATTTTCCCGGTCTAATTCGCCATTTTCTGTCAACGAGCCCCCTACAGCCACAGTAATGACGTACTCCGCTGCTTCTAACAACTGGTTAGCAGAAGGAGCCTTGAGATCGACCGACTCAACCTTGTAAATCGGAATATTTTCTGGCAGCTTAGCGGCCAACTTTTCCCGAAAACTCTCGATATCGATCGACTCAGTGAGCTCAAAGTCGGCAATTTCCCCAGTGCTGGTAACACCCAGAGGCAGAGCATTTGCCAGAGAAATCCGAGGGTTCGGGTGAAACCCGCCGGTAAACGAAATCGGCAAATCGGCTCTGCGGACTACTCGATCAAACAATCGGATCAAATCCAAATGACCAACCAAAGCCATATCGCCCACCTTCCCGAACCAAACCCGCAAACGCTGTTTCCGCTCCGTATTCGGGACAAACTCCCCAGCAAACTCTGGAATTGGCAGCGCATCCACAACCACATTGTGTCCGAAATCGGTGCCGCAAACCCCGCAGCGCGAACACCCTTCAAAAGAACAGTCGGGAACAGTCGCTGCTTCTAAAGCCTTTTGCAAGTCAATTTTCAGCCAGTTTTTGTCGATTCCCGTATCTAAATGATCCCAAGGCAGGGCCTGATCGAGAGAGAGGGGGAGAGAGGGGGACGGCGAGAGGGGGAGAGTGGGGGAAGGGGAGAGGGGGAGATCCGGAAAATTGGAAAAATCTTCCTTCTCCCTTCTTCCGACGGACATCGGACTAACATCCGTTACATCCGTTACAGAATCCGTTGCCGAACTTCCTTCTTCCTTCTCAAACAGATTCCACTCGCCGCTTTCGACTTGGCGGTATTTCCAGGTAAGGCCCGACTCATCGATCGCCTGAGTCCAAGCTTTATAAGCCTGATCCAAGCTTTCCCACCACGCATCCATACCCGCGCCAAGTTCCCAAGCGCGGCGGACTACAGCAGCCAAACGTCGATCGCCCCGTCCGACAAAATCCTCCATTGCCGAAATCCGCACATCAGTGTAATTCACCTTGACGCCCCGCATCCCCCGAAATTCTCCCTTCAGGAGTTTTTGCTTGCGGGAAAACTCAGCAGTAGAAACCGAGTGCCACTGAAAAGGAGTGTGAGGCTTAGGCGTAAAATTAGAAATTGTCAAGTTAAAATTCAGTCCCCGCCTGCCATCTATCCTGCATTCCCGGTGCAGCCAGCGGACTGTTTCGGCGATGCCCAGAACATCAAAATCTGTTTCTCCGGGCAAACCGATCATAAAATACAACTTGATTTTATCCCAGCCGCGATCGACCGCAGTTTTGACACCCCTAAGCAATTCTTCGTTGGTCAAACCTTTGTTAACGATGTCGCGCATCCGCTGAGTACCAGCTTCCGGGGCAAAAGTCAAACCGCCTTGTCGCGTACCGCCGAGAATGTCGGCAATATTATCGTCAAATCTGTCAACGCGCTGGCTGGGTAGAGACAGAGAAATATTTTTATCTTTCAGGCGATTTTTGATTTCCATCCCGACTGCTGGGAGTGCCAGATAGTCGGAACAACTGAGGGAAAGCAGGGAAAACTCGCTGTGCCCGGTGGCTTGCATCCCCTGTTCGATCGCCTCTACGACTTGCTGCGGTTCGACATCGCGCGCGGGGCGAGTCAGCATTCCCGGCTGACAGAAACGACAGCCGCGAGTGCATCCCCGGCGGATTTCTACTGTCAGTCTGTCGTGTACTGTCTGGACGTAGGGAACCAGGCCGATCGAATAAGCTGGTATGGGAGTTGCCACGCGGCGCAGAATTCGTTCTGGAACTTGCGGGCGGTTGGGATGAACAGAACCGTCGGCCGCCATATCGTAGAATTGCGGGACGTAGACACCGGGAATTTGCGCTAAATCCAGCAGCAATGCTTCTCGGCTCAAATTATTTGTTTTGCCTTCTGCCAAAATCAAGCCAATTTCTGGCAGCAATTCTTCTCCATCTCCCAAAGCGATGAAGTCAAAAAAGTCCGCGTAGGGTTCGGGGTTAGAAGTTGCCGTTTGCCCGCCAGCAAAAATCAGCGGCATTTGACCGTTTTGGGGATTTGTCGCTCTTTCTTGCCAAGTTAGGGGAATGCCGGCTAAATCCAGCATTTCCAGAATGTTTGTTGCTCCGAGTTCGTAGCTGAGGCTGAAGCCCAGAATATCAAATTCTGTGAGCGATCGCCTCGATTCTACGGCAAACAGCGGAGTTTTGGTCGATCGCAGTTTTGCTGCCAAGTCAGGGGCGGGCAAATAAGCTCGATCGCACAACTGTCTCGGCCCTGCGTTCAAAATGTTGTAAAGGATGATGTGCCCCAGATTGGAAGCACCAACTTCATAAACTTCTGGGTAAGTGAGAACCCAGCGCACCAATGCCTCGTCCCAAGGCTTGTGCGTAGATCCCAATTCGTTTCCCAGATAACGAGCAGGCTGATTAATGTCTGCTGTAAGTAATTCTTCGACTTTTACTGCCACGGCTCGACTCGCTAAATATTTGCGACTCTTAAGCAGCCTACCTTAAAATCTGCCAACACGCCAACGACAGTCGTCTGTCTTTTCGGGCATTTAACCGAATTTGCTGTGTTTTGTTGCCTGTCCGCGTCCCCCAGGAGCCTCTCTCAGTGTTGTTTTACATCAGTGTTGTTTTACGCAGGAGTTTTGGGCATCAAAGCTATCGACATTTTCAAATATTTCAAAAACTCGATCGAGTTGGCTAAGTTCCAGAATCATCTTAATCCCAGGGGATACCGAGCAAAGACTAAACCTGCGCCCCATTTTTTTCGCCTGCTTGAGGCCAGAGACCAATGCCATCAAACCGGCACTGTCAATAAATTTTACTTCGCCCAAATCTACGAGTACCGCTACAACCCCGGGGGCTGCAATTGCTGTCATTAGTTGCCGTCCGAATTCTCCGCAGGTGGCTGCATTCAGGTAGTCTAGGGGTCGAATCACCGTAATTGGTTTATGGGCAAGAAGTGTCTGCATATGTCAAACCTATGATTGCTACGTATTTTCAACTACTGCGCTGGACGGATGTAAGCCTAAACCTACTTGATTACTCTGAGCCTAACTTAATCTGAGGCAAACTGACCAGTTGTTCTCAGTAGTTTTACTGAATCTTTATTTATTGCCTCTTTTTTATGAAGTTTTGCGTAAGATTTGGGGAGGAAACGTAAGCTACTATACTATTTTTTATTTAGGCCTGAAGGTTTAGTCTTGGTAACTCTAAAAATTGCGATCGAGTTTGTCCTAGCTGTTAGATAAAACTGATCCATGTAATTTAAATCACTTATTAGTTCTGATCTAGATCACCTGTTAGCTCGACACTTCAGAGGAAAATTAAACTGTACGGAGTTCTCCGACTTACTATGCAAGCAACTCATGCTATTCGTCAACTTGTAGAAAAAGCCCTCTACATTAAGCAGTTGACGCCTGACATTGAAAACGAAATCAACTACGAGCTCACCCGTTTGGGGTACATCTCGGATATTGATTATGAGGCTTTAGAGTTATTAATGGATGAAATGGATGCCGGCAGGGTGCAATTGGTATCTAGCCGTCGATAGTGGGAACCGGGCGACCTGTCCACATTCAAAAACCAAAAAATCCTTGCACGGCGGGCAATAGAGGAGTGTTAGAAGCATTTCCGCCGGCCCAATATTTTTCTAATGAAGCATCTCCTTGCTGAACTTGATATTGGAGGAGAGAGTGTTAGGGGCGATCGTCCCTGCACCTCTGATCAAAAGCTAAAAACTTTGACTTAAATTAAATCTATAACTTTTGGGGTATGACAAATTAGGTTAATTGTAATTAAAAGTCATGCTTAATGAAGCAGCTAATTGCTGAACTTGATATTTGAGGAGAGAGTGTTAAGGGCGATCGTCCCTGAACCTCATACAATTTTAGATTTTAGATTTTAGATTTTAGATTTTAGAAGTTGGACTACTGATGATTATCAGGGCTTGGAACTTGTCTACAGTTGCATTCCTTTTAGAAACTGCTATCAGTATCAAAAACTACACACTGTGACCTAAATTAAATTTATAACTTTTGGGACTTGACAAATTAGCTCTAAGTCTAATTTATAGTAAAAAAAGTCTTTCGCCAGGATGAGGACTAAGGGCAACTGTCACAAAGTAAAGCTTAAATTTTAAGTATGTAGTTGCGCTTGTACGCTATTTCCTAGGCTAGTAGCGCACAAGCGCAACTACATATTTTTGTTTAATCTGCCAGTTGCTCTTAGTCCTAAGAATTATCCGATCGCTCCAATGCAAGAAAATTGGTTTGTAGTCACGACCTCCGTCCTCAAAGTTTGCAAAAAACCCACTCAATCTAAAATCTAACCTCTAAAATTTTCGATCGCGCCGCCAAACTTGCCACCACCGCGACCAACTCAGCAGGCTCGATCGGCTTGGGCACGTAAATTTGAAAACCTTGCTGCAGTGCCCGTATGCGTTCCTCTACCCTACCAACCGCCGTGAACGCCAACGCCGGAATTTCCCTGTCCACCATCCGCGATCGCACTTGCCGCAGCAAAGCCTCTCCATCAGGGGCCTGCATCTCGATATCGATCGCCAACACATCCGGATTCAGCCTTTCCATCGCCTCCAGGGCCGCCATTCCAGAGCTAGCAATCTCCACCTGGGCCCCGCAATCTTCGAGCACTGTACAGGCAAAATCCAGGGAATCCGCGTCGATATCGACCACCAAGACTCGCACTCCAGAAAGATTGCTGCTGACAAAAGAGTCCTTTACAGGGGCTCGCGCCTTGCTTTGAGGAATCGCCAACTCCCCAAGTCCAGCAACAGACAATCCGGCGTCGCAATGAAGCTGTTGAATTGGCAATTTCACTAAAAACCTCGAGCCTTTTCCCTTCCCGGCTGATTCGGCTTGCACCGTCCCCCCGTGCATTTCCACAAAATGCCGCACTAGGGCCAAACCCAAACCCAATCCGTTGTACGATCGCCTTGTAGAGCTGTCAGCTTGGCTGAACCGCTCGAAAACGTGCGGCAAAAACTCTTCTGAAATCCCTTGCCCCGTGTCGCTGACTTCAATTTCGACACTAGCGGGCGACAATTTTTTACAGCAAGCGGATTCCTCACGGGCCAAAGTCCTCTCCATCTTTCGCACCTCCACCTTCACCTGTCCGCCATCGGGAGTAAACTTAATCGCATTCGACAGCAAATTCCACGCTACCTGCTGCAAACGACCGGAATCGGCAAAAATCCGCCCGGTAGTGGGGTCGAAATCCGTCACAATTTCAATATTTTTGGCTGCAATCGCGGGCGCCAGAGTATCGATCGCAGCCTCAACAGTCGAAATCACATCCACCCACCGCAAATTCAGCGACAGTTTGCCAGTAATAATCTGCGACACGTCCAGCAAATCCTCGATCAGAGTTGCCAGCGATCGTGTATTGCGGTCGATCGTTTCCAGAGCCCGAACAGTCGTTTTTTCGTCAAACTTGCGGTTTCGCAGCAGTTGCGCCCATCCCAGCATCGCATTCAGTGGCGTCCGCAATTCGTGGGACAAAGTTCCTAGAAACTCGTCTTTAATCCGGTTCGCGCGCGCCAATTCCTGGGCTCGATCGTGCAGTTCTCTTTCCAACTGCTTGCCAACCGTCAAGTCGAGAATAAAAGCCACAGATTCTTGCCGCTTTTGGGCCAGCAAAACATATCCGATCAACACCGGAATCCGGCTGCCGTCTCTCCTCCAGAATTCCTTTTCGTAGGGAGTGCAAGCCCCCGTTGCTTGTGCCTCTGCCATACCCTTCTTGTCGAGAGACTGGTACTCCGGCGGTGTGATGTCAATCGAATTTAATTCCCCGCGCTGCAACTGTTCCCGCGTGTAACCAACTATCCGCAAAAATTCATCATTGGCCTCGATGATGCCGCCGTTGACATCCCCGAAGATAATTCCTATTAAGTTAGCTTCGGCTAACATTCTCAGCTTTTCTTCGCTAGCTTGGAGTGCAGCTTCTGTTTGCTTGCGATCGGTAACATCTTGGATGTAACCCGACAAACCCGAATCGGAAGGATAAAAACGCATCTTCAACCACTTATTCCATAACGGTACGAATTCTTCATACTCAATTGTTACCTTTTCTGCTAATGCTTTGGTAGCCATTTTGTAAAACTGTAAATCAACTGCCCCGGGAAATATATCCCAAATTTTTTGACCAATCAGTTCTGCTTTTGGTCTGCCTAACAGCTCAATAGCTTGGTGGTTAACATAGGTATAGTTCCAATTTAAATCAACAGCGATAAAAGCATCGGTAATGCTTTCGAGTATGTTCGTAATTTTATCGTTTGCCAATTGCAGCGCTTTAGCAGTTTCTTCTGCTTGCAACCTCGCTGCTTGTTCGCGGGACAAAGCCGCAGCACGTTCTTGTTCGGCCAGTTTTCGATCGCTAATATCGATGTAAGAACCGATGTAACCTGCAAAAGTGCGATCGGGCCTGTACCGGGGTACGCCTGTACCCAAAACCCAGCGGTATTCCCCGTCATAACGCCTCAAACGGCATTCTATCTGGTACTCGCTGCCAGCGTCGAAGGCTTTTTGGTAAATATCCAGACATTCTGGCAAGTCATCTGGGTGCAAGTTTTCCATCCAACCCGTGCCCATTTCTTGTTCCAAAGTTCTACCGGTAAACTCCAGCCAAACTTTGTTAAAGTAATCGCCAAGTTGGTCAGTGCCGGACATCCAAATCATCACCGGCGCGGTATCTGCCATAATCCGAAATCGAGCCTCGCTTTCCTGCTGCTGTGCTTCGGCTTGCTTGCGATCGTTCCGTTCTTGAACTTCCCGCAGGGCCCGCTCAATCGACGGCACCAGCCGTATCAAACGGCGTTTGAGAACATAATCAGTAGCGCCGCTTTTCAAAGTTTCGATCGCCACTTCCTCGCCCAAAGTAGCCGAAACAAAAATAAACGGCACTCCCGGACAAGTAGTGTGGGCGATTTCCAGCGCAGCTATCCCGTTAAAACAAGGCAGCATATAATCTGCCAAAATAATGTCAAAACGTTGTTTTTCCAGCGCCGTGGCAAAGTCTTCTCTAGTTTCCACACACACCAGAGAAAATTGGAGCCCGCCATCCATTAGATATGCCTCAATCAGTTCGGCATCTAGGGGACTGTCTTCTACTAAGAGGATACTGAGCGTTTTCACAAAAATTCCTTTTACTTAAATATTAATTAGCTGACACAAAATTTGATCGGGCTGTGGCTGGTTCAGTGAAGCCCAAAAAAGTCTTGCGTTTTTAATGGCATAAAAAAATGTAAAAATCAATTGGTTTCATAAGTTGAGCATTCATATCTCAATCCTAGCTTCTAATCAAGTCTATTGCTGCTTGCAGCGAGGTAAATCCCCGCTCTGACTTGAGCGGCTAGTACGGTTGTTTTTCCTTAACTTTCGTCGGCTTCCAAGAAATCGGCATCGCTGGAGTCTTGCTTCTATGCAGCAGTTTAGCTATACCCTGTTAAACAAATAGTTTCGCGCTTCTGCCTAGAAACAACTAGCTATGTAGTAATTTATCTCGCTTCCTACTACCTACTGCTACCTCGTTTGGCAGATTATTTTTTTGTAGTGATGCCCAAGTTAATTCTATATTGCTTTGCCGCTCCTCTCAAGCTCGAATTCGGTTGAATTCTGCCCTTATTTCCTGAATATCAATCAATCCTGTCAAAAAAGTCAAAGTTGCTGGTCTGTCTGCTTTACTTTTTGCCGGATTTGCCGACCATGCAACAGTTGCATGGTCGGCAACTGTTGCTTTGTTTATCCCTGTCGCCCATCAAAAATCACCGATTTACACCAAGAAATAGTCGTACTGCATCTATCCAAAGATAGATTTTGGCAGAGACACGGCACTCAACCTGCAGAGGTTCCCCTGAATTCGGTACAACGAAGTGCCACCCAGCCGAAAATCTGAGAAAGCTCGATCGACCAATTAAATTCCTATACAGATCACAGAAAATTTTCTCTGGGCTCCCTACACTTGCACTCCCTGGCTGCCTCTGACCGATCGGCTTATTGATTGAACCAACCCAAAGTGTCTTAAAATATACAATACGGTGAGCTGCTGCACAGCCCGCATATATTAAAACCAAGCGCCAACTTGCAATAATTCTTTAAAATAGAGGTACAGCACCGGCGATCCCTAACTCTTCCCCCTCAGAAAGGGTAGGGTTTAGCAGAATTGAAAACCATCGTCTATGGTGACTTCCAGTAAAGCCCGTGCAGTTGCTTTAGTCTCAGCTTTATTCAGGTTATTGGCAACCAGTTACGAGGAGATTTGACCCGCCGTGCTCCAACGCATCAAACAAGACTTAAAAAACGACCTGATCGCAGGACTATTGGTAGTGATCCCCTTAGCTACCACCATCTGGCTGACAATTACCGTCGCCAGTTGGGTGATCAATTTTCTCACCAAAATTCCCAAGCAGATCAACCCTTTTGACGGGCTCCACCCGATTTTGGTGAATCTGCTAAATTTTTTAGTAGGGCTGGCTGTACCCCTGCTGAGCATCTTAGTCATCGGTTTAATGGCCCGCAACATTTTCGGCAAGTGGCTGCTAGACTTTGGCGAACGGGTGTTGCAGGCAATTCCCCTAGCGGGTTCGGTTTACAAAACCCTCAAACAACTGCTGGGAACCCTCCTCAACTCAAACGACAAATTTCGCCGCGTGGTGTTAGTGGAATATCCCCGGCGGGGAATCTGGACTTTAGCATTTGTGACCGGTACGATCGAGAGTAACGACATCCCACCTCACCTTTCCGGTGAAACCCCGATCGGCATTTTCATCCCCACCACTCCGAACCCCACTACCGGATGGTACGCTATCGTCCCCGAAGCAGATTTAGTCAATTTGTCAATGTCGATCGAAGATGCCTTTAAAGTGATCATCTCTGGGGGCATCGTCAACCCCAGCAACTCAGTTCCAGTAAGCCCCGAAAAAATCAAGGGCAAAACACTCGAACCCTTGGTATCCGAATCAAGATACCAGGCTGTCCCAGTCGAAGAAGAGTGAACCAAGACATCTTTAGTGGCCCGTAAGACAGTGTAAACTTTCCCCATCGCAGATAATATTTCGAGAAAACCAGCCCAAACCGAGAAAGCCTATACTCCGAAACCCGGTTTCGAGCATAAATCTTAGGTTTGACAGTGAAGTATCTGTAAACTACCCGCCGCTGGGGAGTCAGACGGCTGGTCTTGTACCGCTTTTAGTCGAGTTTTCTGCTAAAGTTCAAGTCCGCGCGCGATCGAAAAACTTCCTAAATTCTCAATTCCTATCTAAAAACTATGAAAAAAGCCCGCGAAACAGCACGCGAACTCGCACTCCTCGGCATCAGCCAACTGCCGGCGAATCCAGAACTCTTAGAAGCCAAGAAACTGCAAGATGTTCTCCTCGCCGCCATCCGTACCCTGACAACAGAAGTTCAAGAATCCTTAGAAGCAGCAGCATCCGAAGTGCAGCGGAGTAGCGACAAACTGCTTGCCAGCGAAATCCGCGCCGCCGATATACAAAGTGCTAGAGCAATGGTGCGGGAAGCAGTCGAACTCACCCAAACCGCAATCAACCGTCTCGGTTCAGCAATGGAGTTTCCAGAACTGATCCAGCTAGCCAACCAGCAAGATGTCCGCACCTATGCTTTGCAAATCCTGACCAAAGTCAGCGCCAACCGTGTTCAAATTGACGAATTGCTCTCGGAAGCCCTTGTAGACTGGCAAATAGAACGGTTGGCCCGGATCGATCGAGATATCATGAGAATCGCGATCGCCGAAATGCTATATCTCGGCTTACCCGAACAAGTCAGCGTCAACGAAGCCGTCCAACTCGCAAAACGCTACAGCGGCGACGAAGGACATCGCTTCATCAATGGAGTCCTCCGCCGAGTAGTCGATAAAATCAATGCAGAAGTTGTGAGTCCCTAGTCCTTAGTCCTCAGTCCTCCGGGTGCTTGGTGAGTACCTTACCCGGAGGGTGCACGCCGGGGCGCGAACCTTACCCAGAGTCATTAGCAATCCACAATCCGCAATTCGCAATCCGCTCTAAACTAAGGACTAATAACTATATTCCCAATTTCCTATGGTATTTAATTGGTTTCGTCGCCAGTACAGCGAAAGCAAATCTTCTGAAACAGAGGCAACCCCCGAACAGCCACAAGATGAGTCGGCAAAATCCGCACCGGTTGAGCCTCAAACAGATGCAACAGAGCAAGGCTCTCCTGCTGTAGCCGAAGATTATCTCAATTGGGCAAAAGCTGCTTACAAAAATATTCAAAAACAGCAAAAACCTGAAACAGAAGTTTCTGAGACAGCAGCGCCCGATGTTCCAGCAGCCGAAGCAGAAAGCGCAGCAGTTGCAGAACCTGCGACTATTGAAGCAACCGAGCCGATCGAACTTGAACCAGCACCCACAGCACCAACTGTTGCAGAAGTTCCAGAAGTTGCAGCACCAGCAACAGTTGAAGCAACCGAGGTTTCGGAACTTGATGCAGCCAAGCCAGCAGAAATTGCAGAAACTCTGCAACCCACACCCGGGGCGATCGACATTGCACCTATTGCTCAACAATTAGAAGTTACAGCAGAAAATATAGAAATTGCCGAACCTGCAACGGAGGTTGTAGAAACCGAATCACTCGCATCCGAGGGCGAAGCAGCCGAAGCCCTGCCGTTTTGGGCCAGAGCTCAGGCCGATCGCATGGAGCGCATCGAACGCCTCAAAGAAACAGCCCTGGAAGAACCAGAAGTAATTGCAGCCGCCGCCGAGAGAGCGGCAATTATCGAAGAAATTCCCGGTTTCGCCTTTGACGAAGGCTTCCTGTGGTCTTCAGAAATCTTAGCCAGTCAAGGCCGCCGGCCAGAACAAGTATCCGTCGAAGAAATCACTTGGCTGCAAAAACTGCGGAAAGGCTTAGAAAGAACTCGTCGCAGCTTAATTAATCGACTAAAGGCGATCGTCGGTCAAGGCCCGCTCAATCAAGACGCGGTAGCCGAAATTGAGACTTTACTGCTGCAAGCTGATGTCGGAGTCGCAGCCACCGACATCATTATCACTCGCCTCCAAGAAAGGCTCAAACAAGAAGTGCTGCCCCCAGAACAAGCTTTAGCCTACCTGAAAACCATCCTGCGCGACATTCTCGACGCTCCCTGTGCCGAAACCGCAGCCGGCAATCCCGCCTACAGCCTGACATTTGCCCCGGAAAAAGACACTTTTAACATCTGGTTAATCGTAGGAGTCAACGGTGCGGGCAAAACTACGACGATCGGCAAACTTGCCCATATTGCCCAAAAATCCGGCTACAAAACCCTAATTGCAGCCGCCGACACTTTCCGCGCCGCCGCCGTCGAACAGGTAAAAGTTTGGGGTTCCCGCAGCGGGGTCGAAATTATTGCCAACCCAGGGAAAAATACCGATCCGGCTGCTGTCGTGTTTGATGCGATCGCCGCCGCCAGCGCCCGAGGCACAGAACTGCTGATCGTAGACACCGCAGGCCGCCTGCAAAACAAAAAAAATCTGATGGACGAATTAAGTAAAATCCGTCGCATTGTAGATAAGAAAGCCCCAGGCGCTACCGTAGAATCTCTACTGGTCTTGGATGCCACACTGGGTCAAAATGGTTTGCGACAGGCAGAAGTGTTCGCAGAATCGGCCAAATTAAGCGGAGTAGTATTGACAAAACTCGACGGTTCTGCTAAAGGTGGTGTTGCCCTAGCTGTAGTGCAGCAGCTTGGTCTGCCAATCCGCTTTATTGGAGTCGGGGAAAGCATCGAAGACTTGCGTCCGTTTTCTAGTTACGAATTTGTCGAAGCCCTACTCGATTTTAGATTTTAGATTTTAGATTGATGAGGCATTTGCCAGCCGCCCCCATCTTTGGGAGGCGGACACAGATCTTCAAAATCTCAAATTATTAACCTCAAACTAGCATCGCAGGACTTGCGCCGATCGCCACGAGCGATCGAGTGAAAAATAAATATCTAGAAACAATACCTTCGTTCTGTTATTACTTGGTTGGGCTCAAACCGCGAGCCAAAGCAAGCGTGTCAAATTAAGCTCAAATGTAGTATCAGTCGGCTGTCTGATTGCACATTCTTCCCTATCCCCTGGCGCCCCCCTGATAGTCTGGTGGGACAGGAAATGGTCAAAGTCCCCCTTCTTCTTAAGGGGAGCCGCTGCGGTCTTGGGCCCCCTAAGTCGAGCAAGCAGGGTGGATTTATGGGGTATCTAGACTCAGCTATAAACGCAATTTCTTAAGAATTTTAGACTTAAGTTGATACCAATGTCCTACTGCACAACTTACTCGCTCAAACCAAACTACTTGCTCGAAAAAAAAACGGGTTTCTGTTCAAGTGGCCCGTAAGTCCTCAATCATTCCTCCTGCGTCTAAGATCGAAAATCACAAATTTAAAATGACTGCTGTGCCTTTGCCTCGCTCCTCACCTCAACCTGCGGACCGCCCTTCGGGTCGCAATTCCACCGACGCGACGCCAGTATTTGCCCTCAAAGAACTGGTGGCGCGTTTGCACCGATATCAGCACAACGTTCAAGATATGTTGGGTTCGCTGGGATTTGCCCTGCGAAGTTTTAACAATCTCAACCAATTTTTGGAGTTGGTGCCTTTGGTGGCGACTCGCGTTACGGACGCCGACGGGGGAGCTTTAGTGTTGTTCAAACCCAACGGTCAAGTCAGGTTCCAGCAGTTGCACTGTCAGGAAGGACGGCAGTGCCAAGATATGCGAAAAGCGCTGGAAATAGCCACCAGGCAAGCTACAGCAGGTGCGGGCGCTACTGCTGGATCGTTTTCGGAAACCTCTGGGCAAACTTCTAGTCTAGACCTGCAAGTCGGTCGTTATTTGGGCCCAGATGTTCATTTGTTTGGGGCGCCAATTTTAGTTAATAATTTGGAACGCGGGCGGCTTTATGTTTTTAGCAGTGACCCACAATATCTCTGGACTCCCAGCAGACAAAAATTAGTTCGGTTGGTGGCGGATCAAACCGCCGTGGCTATTTGCAAAGACGAACTTACTGTTAAGTTGGCGGAAAAAGACCGCTTAGACAGAGAGTTAGAAATCGGGGCGGAAATTCAATTGCGGCTGCAACCCCGCAGTTGTCCGAAAATTCCCGGTGTTGACGTGGCCGCCCGCTGCCAAACTGCTAGCAGAGTCGGCGGAGATTATTATGATTTTATTCCCGCTGACTATGACCCGATCGGCAAGGAGAATGAGGGGGAAAACCCCCCATCCCTAATTAAAAATCTCAAGTCCAAAATCGACAAAGGCCGCTGGAGCATTGTGATCGGCGACGTGATGGGCAAAGGAGTACCTGCTGGCCTGTTGATGACTATGACACGGGGTATGCTGCGGGCGGAGGTTTTGAACCGCCACTCGCCGTCGAGAATTTTGCAACATTTAAACCGGGTTATGCACGCGGATTTGGAAAATTCCCACCGTTTTGTGACTCTGTTTTATTCGGAGTACGACCCGAAAACTCGCGTTTTGTCTTACAGCAATGCTGCTCACCACCCGCCTTTGCTGTGGCAAGCTGCAACTAATACGATTCTTCAGCTCGATACTTTGGAGGGAATGTTAATTGGCCTGGATGCTGATTCGCATTACCAAGAAGCTCAAGTGCAATTGCAGCCAGGAGATACTATTATTTATTACACAGACGGATTTACCGATGCTGCTAATCAAAGGGGCGATCGCTTTGATGAGGATAACTTGACCTCGGCTTTTCAGTGGGCCTGTCAAAATTACCAGCAGTCTGAAGAGATTCTGGATTATTTGTTCGATCGCGTACACCAGTTTATAGGCATCGGCAATCGTAACGAAGATGACATGACACTGGTTGTACTGAGGGTCACACCTTTAGCAGGAGAAAATCACCATGATAGTTAATTTAATGCCGGAAATTACTGCTGGATTAACCAGTTCGATTAATTGGAACGATGTCACTCACTTGTTAGTTTTGAAATCTCATTTGAGTTCGACGGTGGTTTTGGCTCAAAGTTACGAAATTTTTACAAATTTCCAGAAAGCTTGGAACAATTTTGTTTCGACTGGTCAAATAGGAGCTTTTTTTATAGGTATTTTTGTGGGCTGGTTCTTTAAAGGGATTTTTCGTTAGAGTTATTGTCGAAGAAACTATCGGGAAGGGATGTAAGATTTAAAAAGTTGTTAGCCCAAGCTTCACTTCATTCTGATGGAGCAAAAGTTTCCCTATTTTGTAGTCCAGAATTCAGTTTTTTCGGTTCAAAAGATGTATAAAAAGTTTGTAGTCATGACTGGAGTTTTTTCTTGCCGAATTGGAAAGAAAGGACTAAAGTGCTGACTAAAAACCGGAGGAAAGACTAAAGTCTTTGCTAAAAACCGGTTTTTATAGACTTCTGCAAGAGAGATACAATCTAGTTTTAGCTTGAGCAATGACAACACAACAAAAAACTTGGAGTCAAAGATTTGAATCGGCGCTCCACCCGGCGATCGCCCGATTCAATGCTAGTATTGGCTTCGATATTGAATTGATTGAGTATGACTTGACTGGTTCTGTCGCTCACGCTAAAATGCTGGCCAAAACCGGGATTATTTCCGCAGCAGAAGGCGAACAGTTAGTCAATGGTTTGGAACAGATCCGCCGCGAATACCGCCAAGGACTTTTTGTTCCGGGAGTTGATGCAGAAGACGTTCACTTCGCTGTAGAGAAGCGACTGACGGATATCGTGGGGGATGCGGGGAAAAAGTTGCACACGGCCCGATCGCGCAACGATCAAGCCGGAACTGATACTCGCTTGTATTTGCGCGATCGCATCGCAGAAATTCGCGAGCAATTGCGGGAATTTCAAGGGGTTTTGCTCGATCTTGCCGATCGTAACGTGGAAACTTTAATTCCCGGTTACACTCATTTGCAGCGCGCTCAGCCGATCAGTTTGGCTCATTATCTGTTAGCTTATTTTGAAATGACCGATCGCGATTGGGAACGTCTCGGCGATATCTGCAAGCGGGTGAATGTTTCGCCTTTGGGTTGCGGCGCGCTGGCGGGGACGACTTTCCCGATCGACCGACATTATACGGCAGAACTATTGCAGTTTGACAAGGTTTATGCTAATAGCTTAGATGGAGTGAGCGATCGAGATTTTGCGATCGAATTTCTCGCCGCAGCCAGCTTGATTATGGTACACCTGAGCCGCTTGTCAGAAGAAATGATTTTGTGGTCTTCTCACGAATTTGGATTTATTACGCTCAAAGATAGCTGCGCTACTGGTTCTAGCATCATGCCCCAGAAAAAAAATCCCGACGTGCCGGAGTTGGTGCGGGGCAAAGCGGGGCGGGTGTTCGGTAACTTGCAAGCCTTGTTGGTAGTAGTGAAGGGACTTCCTTTGGCCTACAACAAAGATTTACAAGAAGATAAAGAGGCTTTGTTTGATACCGTAAGAACGGTACAGGGTTGCTTGGAAGCAATGACCATTTTGCTGCGGGAAGGAATCGCGTTTAACGGCGATCGCCTTGCTGCTGCAGTTACGGAAGACTTTTCTAACGCTACAGACGTAGCCGACTACTTGGCCGCCAAAGGCGTTCCCTTCCGGGAAGCTTACAACCTTGTCGGCAAAGTCGTCAAAACTTGCCTTTCGGGGGGCAAACTCCTCAAAGATTTGACACTTGAGGAGTGGAAAGACTTGCACCCAGCCTTTGAGACAGACATTTACAGCGCGATCGCACCTCAGCAAGTGGTGGCGGCTCGCAATAGTTACGGGGGTACCGGGTTTGAACAAGTGAGAAAATCACTTATCGCTGCGCGCGATCGACTCGCCTAAACATCGTTGAATTATTGGACAAATTCCGGCTGGCTATCTCTACGAAAGAACGATCGTGTTTTCCACTCTGGTTCTAAGTTCGGCAGATAGCCTCAGCAATTAATCTTCAGCAGCAGCCATGTCTTTGTCTCTGCCGCCGCTCATGGCGCCCATGCCACCGCCGTTGCCGCCGTCAAATCGTCTTCTCTTGTTGGAGAACATATCTTGATTTCTCCGCTTGCGAAACTTGCGAGCGTATGCTTGATTTCGTTGTGCCTTCTCTTTCTTGAGATTGCGGCGCTTAGCCATTCTGACCTCACTAATAAACATTGACAGTCCCCGGGCTTTCACGCCCGGGGATTCTTAAGGTTGACACTCCGTGCACTCTTGGTGACTGAGATTCTTGGTTCAGCGAAGTCACTTACTGGCGACAGGATTGCTCCCGCCAAAATATAGGTGTCTTCTCCCCAAGCGTAAATTCCGGTATGCCCTACCGTACTCGATCAGTTCTCTTTATGTAGTTAGGTTTTCTTCAAATTTAGCTTTCCTAAACCGCAACACCGTTAGGTGTGACTACGCACTCAACTAATCCAGTTAAGTTTTTACGTTGGCTAGTTATACTCAATTTTAGACCGATGACGATCATAGCACACACGGTACAAGACCCAGAAAAAAGAACACCGGGATTCAAGTCGCTGGGAATGCGGGCCCGATGGGAGGCAAGGTTTTCGCTCTTGCCGAGTATTTCTATAAACTATTGACAAAATGCAACAAATGACTATTTATCCCGGTGACATAGCTCCTGTCTTCAGCCTGCCCGACGCGCGAGGCAATGTCGTCAGCCTTGGAGATTTTCGAGGGCGGCGAGTTGTACTTTACTTTTATCCTCGGGACAATACCCCAGGCTGTACTAAAGAAGCTTGCGGCTTTCGCGATATTTACTTAGAGTACGAGTCGCGCAATATTTCAGTCTTGGGCGTCAGCACAGACGGGGCCGGATCCCACGCCAAGTTTGCAGCTAAATATCAACTGCCTTTTCCCTTGCTGTGCGACTCAAACGCCGAAGTTGCTACCGCCTACGGCTGTTACGGACTCAAAAAATTTATGGGAAAAGAATTTATGGGAATTACTCGATCGACTTTCGCGATCGACCCAGATGGTAGGATTGAAAAGGTTTATCGGAAAGTCAAACCAGAAACTCACGCGGCAGAGATCCTAGCAGACTTGCCAGAGCTCTGGCGTGAATGAAAAATTAAAAATTAAGACTCCGGAGCTGCAAGCTAGGAGGCCTGAAATTACTATCTCCTAAACAAGCTTTTGAGTTTATGCGTCGATTGTGGCAAATTTTACAAACTGTACTGGGGCTGATTTTTCGACATCCCGTCACTGGTACTGCGGTGATTCCCGTATTGCCTGACGGGCGAATTGTGTTAATTCGCCGCCGCGACAACGGTCGCTGGGCACTGCCGGGAGGTATGGTGGATTGGGGAGAGGATATTCCGACAACTGTGCGGCGGGAATTAGCAGAGGAAACAGGACTCGATTTAGTCAAAATCCGCCGCTTGGTGGGTGTTTATTCGGCTGCCGATCGAGACCCTCGCCTGCACTCGATTTGTATCGTGGTGGCAGCAGAGGTGCAGGGCAATATGCAAGTTCAGGATACGCTTGAAGTTAGCGAGGTTGAGGCTTTTTTGCCCGCATCGCTGCCGGAGGGCGCGCTCAGCCACGATAACGACCAACACTTACAGGACTATTTTCAAGGCCTGACAACTTTGGCGTAAATCGGCGGAGCATCCAAATTTGAGAAAAGTCGGAAATTACCTCGCCGTCAAAAATTGTCTGTGATGACTGTGGAATTAATTTTTAATGTTTTCCTACTTTTATTCACAATCTCTGAACATTAAATTAATCATCTTTTTATTACTAAATATTTAACCGGATGTACTCACTGCGACGCAATTCTCGGGTCAGACTCTCTGTAGGGCAAATCTTTTGGCACGAAGTCGGTCAAGGCCCTAATTTAGTATTTTTGCACGGTTCTTGGCACGACAGCAGTCAGTGGCTGAGGACGATCGAACATTTGAGCCCCTACTACCACTGCTTCGCACCGGATTTGCTGGGGTTTGGCGACTCGGAACGCCCGAATCTTCATTATTCGATCGACTTGGAAGTAGAATGTCTGGCTCAATACCTCGATACTTTGAAGCTGCGAGAGGTTTATTTAATCGCTCACTCTCTGGGTGGTTGGGTGGCAACCAGCTACGCTATCAAATATCCCGATCGAGTTCAGGGTTTGGTTTTGTTGGCCCCAGAAGGCGTCAAGGTTGGCAACCGGCGGGGGCGGTGGCAGACGGCTAGCTGGCTGATCGGCCAACCACCCCTCGGTTTTTGGTTGCTGCGATCGATCTATCCAATTGCTAAGTTACTGGGCAGTCAAAACAAGATTGACAGACTGCTAAAGTTCAGACAGCAGTTGATGCAGTCCCCTGTTGCCGTGGAGTTGCTGTTTCAGCGGCGGCGGGCTGAAATTACAGCGGAATTAGTTGATGAGAATTTGCCTTTGCTGAAAGCGCCTGTTTTGCTGTTACACGGTTCTGAAGATACTCCCGCAGCTTCGTCTCTGTGTCAATCCTATGCTGCTCTGGCTCCTAATGCCGAACTGCAATTGGTCAGTCCGGGTGAAAGCAATTTGCCGCAGGAAGTCCCGGATGTTGTTGCTAAGTATATTCGGGAATTTGCTAAGTGAATTGGTAATTGGTAATTGGTAAAAGTCAACAGTCAACATTCAACAGGCTAATTCCCCAAAAAATGGCTTCGGGTGCGTCAATTACTGCGGAAGCTGTATTGGGAAAGGCTGCGGTAAGGTATTTTAAAAGCATAGTGCGATCGCCCCCCGTGACCGCTATTTTGCTATCAGGAAACAAACACCGCCAATCTTCAATAAAATCCCTAACTCCTGCCACCGTCGTATACACAACTCCGCTTTGAATTGCCCCAGCAGTGTCTTTCGCCCAGCGGTGCGGCAGATGTTGTGGTAAACTGATTAAAGGTAATGCAGCAGTTTTTTTACCTAGCGACAATAACTGCAAACCCAAACCTGGTAAGATTGCGCCCCCAACTAAATACCTATTGACATCAGCCCCAGTAAATGTTAAAGCTGTACCAGCATCTATAAGTAAAACTGGCCAACCCAATTGGTTGCCAGCGCCCAGTACAGCCAAAGCTCTGTCAATTCCCAGGGTAGGATAGAGTCCCCCGATCGGCAACTGGTCTAAAGTAATAATTCGGACATCAGGATAACTCTGCCAAATTGCTGTTTGCTGGGTAACTACTGAAGCCAATATTAGAGGCAGCGGCACTAAAGAAAGTGTGTGAGGATTAGAAAAAGCGGTAGTAGCAGGAAGACAAAGGAGATTTTGAGAAGATATTTCCTCGATCGACATCATTACTGTTTGCACCAAATATTCTGCCTTTTCCTGCTCCGAGAGCGGGGAAACAGTATCAGCATTGAGATGCTCTGTATCCCATGTTTTCTCCAGGGTTTTGCCCACAAATAATCCCCAGTGCAGCCGGGAATTGCCGATCGCCAAAGCTATTTTAATCTGGTCTTTACCTATTAATCCAGATATAAGGTTGTCGGTTCTTGGTGGCGAAGGAAAATTGTCGGGAATTGAGTTTTCCATGTCGATCGAGCGCGCGCAAACATTGAACTAAAGATAGATTTTATATTAATTTTATTCGGTTAAGCGGGCGGTTAACTCTATTTGACATCTGACCAAGTTCCATGCCACGCGCCAATTAGTATTGTGGGCGACAGAGGGCATACTTGCTAAATATAAATATTTGTAAAGCAAATAATTGCTTTGCTCAGGCTGCATCCTTTATAATGTCTTAAGATATTCCAAAAGTCCTGGTAGCTGCGATGGGGCTGTTGGCGGGGTAAGCATAGGTTTAAAAAACCGACTCAATCAAAATACTGTACAACTCCTGAGTAAATATGTCTTTAAAAATACAAGAGCACGAAAACCCCTGGCAGAGAGTAACTTCGCGGTTGTCTGAATCTGAAAACTGGAGGCAGGAAGAAAGTCTTTCGCTGCCGGAAGTAGACCAACAAAAAGCCCTAATCGTGCAGATGCAGCAGCAAGTTCAGTTATCAAACTTGCTGAACCAAATTAATAACGAAATTCGCAGTACACTTGACATAGAAGAAATTTTGACATCGGCCTGCCGATTGCTGGGGCAAGCGTTAGAGTGCAGTCGCGTGAGCATTTTAGTCAAAGAATCAAATACAGAAAAAACTTTAGTTACGCGCGGAGAGTACAACGCGGGGGACTATCCCATCCAACTGGGAATGAAAGTACCGATGACTGACAATCCGCATTTGGCTGCCGTCGTGTCTCAGCAAGAGTCCCTAGCATTGACGAAGTTTCTCGATTTTCCGGGATTGAATCCACAAACCAGAAAAATTGCCGAAGCTTTGGAGATTAAGTCAATGCTGGCAGTAGCTACTCGCTATCAAGGTGAAGTGAATGGCATAATTGGTTTGCATCAGTGCGATCGCGAACGGGAATGGACTGATTGGGAAAGGCAGCTTTTAGAAGGGGTAGGATCGCAATTGGCGATCGCGATCAATCAAGCCAAACTCTATAGCAAAACCAGGCGGCAAGCCGAACGAGAATCGCTGCTGCGGCTGATCGGCAACCAAATTCGCAGTACCCTCGATCTGGAAACTATTCTACAAACAGCGGTGAGGGAAGTCCGCCAAATGTTGCAGTGCGATCGAGTAATTATCTATCAGTTTCAAGACAACTGGCAAGGAAAAGTTGTTGTTGAAGATATGGTGATCCCTTGGCCTTCAATTTTAGGAGATATGGGGGCGGATAAGTGTTTCCGGGGAGATTACGCGGATCTTTACCAGCAAGGGCGAGTCAAAGCCATTAATGATATTTTTAATGCTGGTTTAGAGCCTTGTCACGTTGATTTCTTAGACCGTTTGCAGGTTAAAGCTAATCTGATCGTGCCGATTGTTACATCGAGAACTGAAGAAAGTTCCCCCGAAACAGCGGCAAGCTATAATCCTAAATTTCCCGGTAGGCTGTGGGGTTTGCTGATTGCTCATGAGTGCCGGGATACCCGCAATTGGCAGCGGCAAGAAATGGAGTTGCTATCCCAGATAGCCAACCAAATGGCGATCGCCATTCAGCAAGCAGAACTTTATAGCCAAGTCCAAGATGCTGCGGTAAAATCTCAAGCTCAAACCCAGCAATTGCAGGCTGCGTTAGAAGAATTGCGATCGGCACAGCAGCAATTGATTCAAAGCGAAAAAATGTCAGGTTTGGGGCAAATGGTAGCGGGAATTGCTCATGAAATTAACAACGCCAACAATTTCATCCACGCTAACTTGTTTCACGCTAAAGAATATTTTAAAGCCTTGAACGAAGCTCTAGAACAGGCCGGAAATGCCTGCCCGGAAGCAGCGGAAGCAATTGTCAGAATCAATGAAGAACTAGAACTCGATTACATTCGAGAAGACTTTGGTAAACTGATCAATTCAATGCGGGAAGGCAGCGGGAGGATTCGCTCGATCGTGATGACACTGCGAAATTTTTCTCGTTTAGACCACGCTGAATTAAAACCAGTAGATTTGAATGAAGGTTTAGAAAGCAGTTTCTTGATGCTGCAAAATAAGCTAAAAACCCATATCAAAATAGACAAGCAATACGGCAGTTTGCCGCCCGTCCAATGTCATGCCAGTCAAATTAACCAAGTATTTTATAATTTGATTGACAATGCTTTAGATGCGCTCCAGTCAACGAGCAAACCGGGGGAATTAACCATTCGTAGTTGGCAAAGCGAGCCGGACTGGGTAACAATCTCTGTGCGCGACACGGGAACTGGCATTCCTGCTGAAATTCAAGACAAGATTTTTGACCCATTTTTTACTACTAAACCTGTGGGTAAAGGTACGGGTTTAGGACTTTCAGTGTGCTATCAGGTAATTGTTCAAGCTCACGGCGGCAAGCTGAGTTGCGTCAGTCAGGTTGGCGAAGGAAGTGAGTTTATTGTAGAGTTGCCCTTAACAAATCAGAGGAGGGTAAGTGCATAATTTCTGCTTTAGTCAGATTAATGAACAATTCCCTATGCCCGTGGATTTATAAGTAATTAACCGGACTTGATATTAATTGTCAGCTTGCTGCTGATAAGCCTGGTATACAGCCTCTAAAAAAACATTAGCATCAACTTTCATCGGCAGTTTGTCCAAAGCAATGATTTGTTTCACCTGACTAGCCAGTTGTTTGCTCACTTCATTTCGGGCATTTGGTATCATAGCTTCGCGCCGGTGCAAATACTCTCGAATTACAGCAAAATCTTCTGGCAGCAAGCTGGAAATATCGGCTTCTATCAGCAGTTTATTTGCTAGGGATTGAGCCGATGTTGATACTTTCAATGCAGTAGTTGTCAGAGGTTTTTCTTCTTGAATTACCATGGTGCCTCCTACCAAATCTCCTAAACGTTTTTCCCGCTGGTTTAAAACTATGAAAAATACACCTATAAAAAATAAGTCGTCAAAAGGTCGCAGCAAAGCCCGTAGTGTTGATTGCGGAAGCCTGACGGGACGACCATCATCCCGAATTACTCGGATTTTGACATAACGCTTGCCTGGTGTTTGACCCGACCACACGGTTTCATAAAATACAAAGTAACCTACATAAATGAAAAAACCAATTAATGCCTGAAATGCTATCAACCAGAGTTCTAAGCGATTGGTACTTCCTAGCAACTTTGCGATCGTCTCAAGCAACACTGAATTAAATATCAGTGCACCTAATAGAAACACTACTATGATTAAACCCAAAATGATATAGTCTATCAGCAATGCGTATGCTCGGTTGCCAATTCCGGCTAAGGTAAATTCGAGTTCAACGCTTTCGGGAGTGTGGAGAGTGAAGCGATTAAAAAGTCGCATAAATTTGAGCAAATTTTATGTTTTGACTGAGGCTGAATTAGCGATCGCGCATTTGCAAACCCAAACCTTCTTTGCGGCTGCGGACGTCGTAGTAGATAATGGCTTTCATAGCCTGCCAAAAAGGAGTCACAAGCGCACCGCTGCCAATGCTCACTCCCACAATCATAATATAATAAACTAAGTAAAATAGACCCGACTCTGGGCCCAATACTTTACTTAAAAAAACTTGAACGATCACAGTAAGTATCTGCACAACAATCGTGATCGGGAGTGAGACCAAAATGCCCACAAAAACTATCCACTGAATGCGTCCCACCGACCCCTTAGTTAATTTCCAACTGCGACCGATTGCTGAACTAGCACCTATATTATTTTCGATCGCCAGCGGCACTTCAATAATCAGCAAGCGAGAGAAAAGTCGGATATATATAATTAAGAAAGCAATAACTGCAACTAGCAGGAAAGCTGCAACAAGTGTGAAATTTTGCCCAAAGAGCGCACCAGCACCCATTCCCACAAAGAACATCGCGATCCCGCTTACCAAGGATACCCCAAGGAAAATCAGAAATGTCAATATACCCGCCCATAAAAAACTCCACATCCGAGGATTCACCTCACGGCGAGCATCACTGACAGTCTCTGGCTTTTCCCTAACTTCACCGAAAGCCAGACGAGAAATGAGCCCTGCGATCGCAGAATATTTAGCCCAACCGTAAATCGGAACTAACAACCACAGATAAGCTACCAATGCCAAACTAAAATATGACTTAAAATGGTCGCGGTAAATACGCAAACTAGCACTAACAACATTACCGACGCTCAAGGGGCCTGTTGGTCCAGAAGAACTAAGATTTTTTTTAGGCATGACTGGATGGGTGTAGTTGTGTGAGGCGGAAAATTTACAACTATCTTAAGCTATATCTAATAGAACTTAGTGAAAACTTTATGAATATTAAACGTTGGATCGCGCGGCGAGAACCCAACTGGAAACGGTTGGACACTCTTTTACACCAAGTAGAAAAAAAGGGGCTAAAGTCCCTACCTGCGTCTGAAATCAGGGAATTAGCGAGTTTGTACCGTTCTGTTTCGGCAGATTTGGCTAGGGCTAGGACAAATGAAGTCGGTAATATTTTGTTACAAGATTTGCAAAGGTTAACTTCTCGTGGCTACACCCAAATTTACCAAGGTTCGCGCCGCCAAGATTGGGAAGCTATAGTGGAGTTTTGCCGCTGGGGTTTTCCGGCTACGGTACAGGAGACGTTTGGTTATACGGCGACTGCGACGGGTATTTTTTTAGTAATGGCGTTGATTGCTTGGTGGTTTGCTTGGCAAGATCCGGCGTTTTTGTCCCTAGTAGTTCCTGGACATTTGATTAAAACGGTACGCGATGAGGGGAAATTGTGGATGGGTTCAATTGTGGGAATCGAACCTTTAGCTTCTAGCGGTATTATGACTAACAATCTATCCGTATGCTTTGCGGCTGTTGGGGGAGGGATTGTTTTCGGTCTTTACACTGTTTATATTATGGCATTTAATGGAGTGAGCATCGGCGCGATCGCCAGTTTAGTAGCTCAGCATAATTTAGCTTACCCTTTTTGGGCCTTTGTATTTCCTCACGGTTCTCTGGAATTGCCGGCGATTTTTTTAGCTGGCGGCGCTGGTTTAATCATCGCCCGCGCTATCTTTTTTCCTGGCAAATATCGCCGTGCTGATGCCATGAAGTTTTACGGTACTCAAGCTGCACAATTGGTATTTGGGATTGTGCCGATGCTGGTAATTGCTGGTACCATCGAGGGTTTTTTATCGCCAAATCCGGCAATTCCCGATCCGTTGAAGTATTTGGCTGGGATCGGGTTGTTTGCGCTGTTGGTGATGTATTGCAGTAAAAGGCGATCGGCTGAAGTTCCTAGATAATTCTGAGCTTGAAATCGTTACACAAACGAAGTCCACTCCTAGCGGAATAAGACGCATTTTACCTAGCCATATCGAGTCCAGTAATTAATTAAAATCATGACTATTACTAACATCACCTCTCCCGAAGACAACCCTTTTCATCGAATCAAGCTTCGGCAGATATTTGGAGGGTGGTTTTTATTAGCTATGGGTATTTATTT
The DNA here is from genome assembly GCF_036701035.1 of Microcoleus sp. Pol7_B2. NCBI lineage: Bacteria > Bacillati > Cyanobacteriota > Cyanophyceae > Oscillatoriales > Microcoleaceae > Microcoleus > Microcoleus sp. Pol7_B2. The sequence goes on from NZ_JAUBQB010000001.1 coordinate 150,987, forward strand.
TCAAATAGTAATGATTGGCTATACACGAGGGATAAAATTTGATAGTAAACTAACATTAGATCCATTCGTTGAAGAAATATTGGGAATTTATTTATCGATTCTGTTACTGGCTTTGGTGTGGCGACAATGCAAGCTAGCGGGAATTGAAATTAAATATTTGGTTGGTAAAGTTCCCGATCGCTACCAATGGTTGCCATTAGTAGGTCTGGCGATCGCTAGCGTGGTTTTTTCAATAAGTGTCTTCCGAGTATTTTATTATCCATTGTCTTTTTTCGTACCTTCTTTTGTCGAAAAAATTCTGACAGAACGTAGAAATCTTAGTATTTTAATGACAGCTTCAAAAACATTTAATCCGGCACTTTACTATTTAATTAGTGCGATTAATAGTTGTGCAATATCTCCCATATTTAATCCCTTTATTTTCACAGCTATTATGCTACACAGATGGGCTGCAAAATGGGGTAATATTCCAGCCATCTTAGCTCATTGTCTATTCTTTATAATTTTTGGTTATAAATATTTTATATCTGTACTTATTGGGATATTAATGTACTTAATTTTGTATTTAAAAACCCGCAGCTTAGTTATACTAATAGTTTTTAGTGCCTTGGAAAATATTATTTTTAAAATTTGGAATGTGTCGTATACAACATTTTTTGACAATCAAACAGCAAACATTCTAGATGTATTTCGATCGCAAATACATTTAGGTGTCTTGTTTTTTGCTTTGTCAGCCCCTTGGGTAATCGGTTTTATCTACAAAAACTGGTCTGTTCTCAAAGGGCCTTTACCTTACTTTGCTAATGCTGCAGAAGCTGAGAAGATTAAAGCTGATTCCGAGACTTAAGTTGCAGATATCTGTTAACTAATTGCTCGCTAATTTGATTTGCTGGTGCATCCAAAACCAAAACTCCTTTTTGTTTCAACTGTGCAAAAGCTACCTGACGCTGTGCTAGTAAATCTAAAGCGACAGCACGATTATAAGCAGGTGTAATTTCCACGGTGAAAGTGTGAGCGATTTTGTCAACTTGAGGGTCGCGCAAAGTTACGCAAAAAGGCAAATAACGAGGTGTTAAACGCGCTAAGGCGGAAAGCATTTCTGTAGAAGCTGTGACATCTACTAAATCAGTAATTAGCACTACTAATGCACGGCGAGTTTGTTGACTTACTAATTTAGTTACAGCACCAACATAGTCGGGTTCTAACAAAACTGGCTGAATTGGCGCCAGGCGTTCAATTAATTTAGAGTGTTGATGTTGACCGCGTTCCGGGGGTATCCAAGTCGTGATTTCCCGATCGAACACACCGACTCCCACGCGATCGCTCCGATTTAGTCCAGCCAAGGCTAAAGACAGCGCTGCATTCACTCCCCAGTCAAAACGCTTCAAACCCTGCACTCGCGCCGTCATCAGCCGTCCCCTGTCGAGTAAAATAATCAAAGTTTGCTCTTTTTCGGGTTCTAAAACTCTGACTAAAGGGCGCGATCGCCTCGCAGTAGCTTTCCAATCAATCAAGCGAGGATCGTCACCAATACCATATTCCCGCAGTTCGGCAAATTCAGTTCCCATGCCAAGTTTTCGTAACCCACGCATTGTGCCGCTATTTTCCAATGTTAGCCGAATAGAGAGTTCTTTCAACATCACTAAATCGGGATAAACTGCCACTTTTTCACTAGCAGGTATTTTCCAGTCGTGCCATGCTAAACCCCAATTTCCCAACTGCCGCACCTGAATATCTCCCCACTTATATTCTCCGCGATTTGACGGGCGGATTGTATAAGTTAATTCCAGAGCGCTGTTAGGGTTGAGGTCTGCTTCCAGAATCGGTTGAGAGACATCAAACTCTAGCGGATAGGCGTCGCGCAGGCGAATTTTAGCAGTTTGATTTGCCGTTAGCGCAGCCCTCGGAGAGGATCGCACTGACAGTAAAACCGGATTGTCTCGCCCAATCGAAAGTCTGTGCAACGGATGGCGTGTCACTTGCACCCGATGAGATTTTACGCGCAGTGCGTCGGTAATAGCTAGACCTACAATTAAACAGTCAAATAGCAAAGTGCCGATAATACTTGTCTGCTGATTTACAAGCATAGCGAGCAAAAGGGCGATCGGAATTGCGATCGCTAACAGGAAATAAAGGCGAATAGCAGGAATCATTAAAATTTCTGATTAAGATACTGGTGTACACAATTCAACGAGAGTTCCGTCTGGACATCTAACATAGAAAACAATCTGACCCCAAGGTTTTTTGAGAGGTGCTTTTAACTCTAATGCACCTGCTGCGATCGCTTGTTGATGTGCCATTTCTACTGAATCAGTGGTAAGTGCTATTTCAACACCTAAAGGTTTATCCGATGAATCAGCCGAAATATAACCATTTGGGAAATTTGACGCGCCTAGAGAATGTGTAGCAAAAGATAAAGTTGTTTCCCCAGTGTCAAGCTTACCATAATCTCGTGATTCATCAATGAACTTCTTTTTGAACCCAAAAGCCATTTCAAAAAAAGTCAATCAACTTAGTACGTCAGCAACGTAAATAATTGTATATTTGAATTTCATTTGCTTTCTCCCTTTACATGATTTGCAAGTAGGTTACGTCGTTCATCAGTATAACTCCACCAAGGCTTAGCTGGTTCGCCATTGAGGAATCTTTTGACAGAAATGAGAGCGTCAAGTACACATGGATCGTGGCGATGTCCCATGACATTAGCAAGTTCGTGAAAGACTTCTAATGGCGATCTCGTTTTAAGTTGATCTGGTTGCTCAATACCAATGCTTCGCAAATCCGCACTAATTGATTTCCCAATGTTTGGAAGGTCTTCAAGCTTCTTCACTTCGTTTAGAGACTTCTTCATACTTCTGGTGTGGTATTTTTTATCTCAATTCCTACAATACTTGCGTAATAAAGATTTTTTGTCAGGAATTCGATTCCTCCAAACGAAACGTAAACATAACATGATCACTTGGTGTTTCTGGATTACCAACAGCCGAATACAGATTCATCGCTGCTGTATTTTCGCGATCTGTAAGCACCCAAGCTTCTGTACAACCCAACTCACGAGCGACCTCAAATACTGCATTCATCAAACGCTTCCCCAAACCTTGCCGACGATAAGTTTCTGCTACACTAACCTCGTTAATCCACAGTTCGGGACGTGCCTTGTCGGGATGAACATAATGAACTGCTGAGACAAAGCCGACAACTAGATCGTCATCGATTGCAACAGCCAGATGGTGGCGCGAGTCTGTCAAAAATTCTTCAGTACGTGGGATATCGATCGAGTTGTCGAAGACATCTGGATCGACATTCTTGAGAATATCTACATCATTACGATCCAGAATTTTGATGGCGATCGTCATAGTTATATTTGAGTTTACCTCGGTACAGCGACTTGTTTTAATACCGAAGCAATTACCGAATCAATTTGCAAGCCATCTAGCAGCGATTCTGGTTTGAGAATCAGACGGTGACGCAAAAGCGGCAGTGCGATCGCCTTGACATCATCAGGAGTAGTATAATCCCTGCCGGCTAGCCAAGCGTGAGCTTTACTACTTTGCAACCAAGCTACTGCCGATCGCGGAGAAGCACCCAATGCCAAATCGGGATGTTTTCGCGTATTGTGTACCAAAGCTAGCACGTAATCGAGCACTTTCTCTTCTACTTTGACAGTTTGTACTGCTTGACGGGCGCTAATTATTTCCTCTACCGTTGCTAAAGATTTGATCCTAGCTAAATCGAGGCGTTTAGCGCGAAACCCTGCCTCTGCGTTCAGCAACATTTGCTTTTCGGCGGCTGCATCGGGATAGTCAACCACAAGTTTAAATAAAAATCGGTCTAACTGAGCTTCTGGTAGCGGATAAGTGCCTTCAAATTCTAGGGAATTTTGAGTGGCGATCGTCCAAAATAATTCTGGCAGAGCTAAAGTCTCACCGTCTAACGTTACCTGCTGTTCTTCCATTGCTTCTAGCAGTGCTGACTGGGTTTTCGGAGGGGTGCGATTAATTTCATCCGCTAGCAAAACCTCAGTAAACACAGGCCCTTTTTTCAGGGTAAAACTGTGGCTTTCAAAATCAAAAATATTCGTTCCCAAGATATCCGATGGCAAAATATCCGGCGTTAGTTGAATGCGGCGAAAATCTGCTTGAATCAATTGGGCGATCGTTTTTACAAGTAGAGTTTTCCCCGTTCCAGGGACTCCCTCAATAATCACGTGGCCGCCGCTCAAAAGTGCCACTAGCAAGTGCTGTACAGTGGAAGATTGACCCACAACTATTTTGTCGAGGGCTTGGCTGATGCGTTTAAAAATCGAGTTTGTTTCGCTCATTTTAGATTTTTCCTGTCAGAGGGGAGATGTTGACGGATCTGCTGCCATTTACCCAACCAGGTTAGCAAATCTGAATCGCTGATTCGGCGTTTATGAGATGGCGAGGGCAGAAGTTCTGACAATTCTGCCGCTTTTCCCCCTGTTTGCTCAACCCAAGCATTTGTTAGGGTTTCACTTTCCAGCGATCCCTGTCCCAATAATAATGCTTTTTGCAGTTGTAACTGTTCTTCTTTTCCGATAATTTCTACCGCAAAATCAGTGCTGTTTGCTTTTTGCAAAACACCCGCTAATGCTTGAATGTAAGCTTCGCTGTTGTCAACCTGTGGCGCTGATATAGTTACAGGGTGTCCAAACCTGTTCCACCCGGCAAAAATAGCAACGAGTAAAATAATTGTACCCTGTATCAAAACGGTAAATAGAGGAGTTTTGGCTAAATAAGTGAATAAATTTCCCTCGTATTCGCGTTCAAGAACTTCTGGATCTTTGTAGCCGTGAATGTATTCGTCTACCCAGACTTTATTGAGGATTTTACTTGTTCCCTGGCTTTGCGGGTCGATTGAATTTTGGATTAATTTCACTGCTAGAGTCTGCTGGGTCCCTTCTATTTCTTGTTCTCCACCTTCTAATTGAGTAACCAGCCCTGCTAAAAATTCATAATTACCTGGAAAATCCTGATAAGCATTAGCAGCTAAATGGGAGGTACTGGCAAAATAAACTGTACCCTTTCCCACTGGTTTTTTCCAAACAATTGCCCCAAATTGATCGTCTAAAACTTGTTTTTTGTCGCTGGGGTATCTCCGCCCGGTGTCAATCTTGATTTCCCCGGCTGAAGCTGGGTGCAAGCTACTAAAAGGTGCTGATGTCACCGGGGCGCGAACTCCCAAATTTACCAAAGTATTGCCCTGTTCCACCCACTTTTTATCTGTCTCAGAAACACCTTCTGGTATCAATTTACTATAGATACGTAAAAGTGTACTGGGCGGTTTTGTATCTTGGTTTTTAGCAAAGTCTTCAAAAGGTTTTTGCCAGCGCTGAACCTCGCTTCCCCGTTTTGACATAAAAGCATACCATGCTCCGTAGCCGTCCGGCGCTCTATTATAAGTAGAACCGCTGTTGACTTTGTTGTTAGCAGGAGCAAATAGCAGGGTAATGATAATTATTACAGTAATGGCGATCGCTCCCAACAACCATAACCTACGCTTTGACAAGTTCATCGCTCGTTAAGTAAGTAAGTAAGTACAAATAAATATAACATGAGGGGGTTTTTGGATGAATCAACTCACTCCTCATATAGAACCCATTTGAGAAATTTTAGTTATCGTCAATCACATTACGGCTCACCAATAAAGTTGGTTTTTTACTATCGCATTTTTAAGGGAATCAGATTTACAGCATATTCCATGTAGATGTAGATTGCGAAAAACCGGGTTTCGAGCAACAGAATCAGTAATGATGCGGGAACTGTAAAGAAACCCGGTTTCTGGGGTGTATTTCATAAACGAATACGCTGTAACTTACGCCCGAACCCCAATTTTCAGAAATTCCCAACAGGGTTATGCTTAAACATATAAAATCCTGAGTATTTTTACTCATAATTGTCTTTCTTGATTCACTTTTGCCCGCAGAAGCAGTGAACGCTGCCTCTTGGGGGGCGAAATCTGGGATTTAAGCTCTCCTCTACAGAGGTGGAAAACCCGCTTGTTATAGGGCTGAAAAAAAGATCGCAATTTTTCCGGATAAAACTCATTGACGATGAAAGTTAAACATCCCTACGTAAATAGGTCTAAGTAGGTGTAATTATTTACACTAAAAATTTTGTCAGGGGCAATAATACCTTCAGATACTGATTGGGCAAGCCTTTTTACTTGATTTACCTGCAGGTATGAGGAAATTTTTCTTGCAGTGACTGATCGCTACAAGAAAGCCCAACTTCTTGTTTTCAGCCACTTCTAATCCTTAATTACTCATCATTAACACATAAGCTATGGCTACTTCAATTACTGGTTCTTTGGGTCAAGACACTAATTACAGCAGCATCAGTGACCTAATTACACAATGGCCTACTGCCGCCCAGGATCAAGGCATCCAACTGTCTGGGATAGCTTTTGATGGCTTTGAAACGAACTACACTAACCCTATTCCCATCAGCAACCTCACGTTAGCAACGAACGAAAACCCTAAAAGCGGGTTGAGCTACGGCGCTGTCCCTGGTATTGGTGTCTACGGCTCTTATAGTGGTTGGTTTACCGACCCCACTAAAAGTCGGGCGGAAATCAACTATGACCCCAACACCAATCTATCTCAGGCGCTGAAGGTGAAATGGGCAGATAACAAAGACATCACTAGCGCCACGATCGGCCTCAGTGCATTACTTCCCAAATCAAGTTCTGCAGTGAACGATCAAGGCAATGAAGTTGCTTTGCTGAAACTCTTTAATAATGGGGCGGAGGTATCGGCCAGCAATTTTACGATCATTCGCGTCAACCCTCCGACGAGCGGTCAAAAACCGATCGGTGTGTCTTCAGATGGACTGACTTTCATTGGCGATAGTCCCGATGGCAATTTCACATTCCAGATACAAGCAAATTCCACTAGCGTTGCTTTTGACGAATTACGGTTCTCCGCCAAAGCCTACGATAGCCCCACCGCTGCCTACGCCACTAGCACCTCCCCCAAAAGCGATGGTTCCGACTTCCTAGTGCGAAGTATTCAATATCAAGGCATTGATGTGACGCCAACGCCGACGCCAACGCCAACGCCGACGCCAACTCCGACGCCGACGCCGACGGCGACAACTCCAAGTATCTTCCAGTTCGCCCAACCAAATTACACGGTGGCTGAAGGTGGCGTGGCTACGATTAACGTTACTCGCACCGGTGGTACAGAGGCTGCATCGATTAACTACGCTACTTTTGACGGTTCGGCAAGTTCAGCAGGCACTGCTGCGGATTACACTACGGCGGCGGGGGCGTTGAATTTTGCTGCGGGGGTAACTACCGCTAGTTTCACCGTGACGGCTTTGACTGATTCGATTTTGGAATCATCGCCGGAAACGGTGAATTTGGTGCTCTTCGGTGGCAATGTTGGCAGTAGTCCATCAATTTTGACGATTAATGATGTGCCCCCAACTGGGACGACGGCAACTCCGACGCCGACGGCGACAACTCCAAGTATCTTCCAGTTCGCCCAACCAAATTACACGGTGGCTGAAGGCGACGTGGCTACGATTAACGTTACTCGCACCGGCGGTACAGAGGCTGCATCGATTAATTACGCTACTCTTGACGGTTCGGCAAGTTCAGCAGGCACTGCACCGGATTACACTGGGACGGCGGCGGGGCTGTTGAATTTTGCTGCGGGGGTAACTACCGCTAGTTTCACCGTGACGGCTTTGACTGATTCGATTTTGGAATCATCGCCGGAAACGGTGAATTTGGTGCTCTTCGGTGGCAATGTTGGCAGTAGTCCATCAATTTTGAC
>NZ_JAUBQB010000001.1:158887-257961 GCF_036701035.1 Microcoleus sp. Pol7_B2
ATTTTGGAATCATCGCCGGAAACGGTGAATTTGGTGCTCTTCGGTGGCAATGTTGGCAGTAGTCCATCAATTTTGACTATTAATGATGTGCCCCCAACTGGGACGACGGCAACTCCGACGCCGACTGCGACAACTCCGGCGCCAACGGCCGTTGGAAACACGTATTTCTTCGGTGCGCCTAATTACAGCGTCACCGAGGGCAGCGCTGCGACGATTACCATCAATCGCAGTGGCGACCTTTCGATACCGGGTGCGATTACGTTCAGCACGGGTGGCGGTAGTGCTAAGGCTGGTACTGCTGGAGATTACGTCAGTGTGGTTCAATCGTTCAATTTTGCAGCCGGACAAACTAGCGTACAAGTTCCGGTTCAAGCTTTAACTGACCCTCTCACAGAGAATACTGAAACGGTGGGTTTGTTCTTGAGTGGTGGCAGTTTGGCTAGTCCGTCAGTGGGAGTTTTGAGCATTATTGATACTACTCCTGTGCCTCCGATTTCCTTCTTTTACGGTTCGTCTCCTGATCCTATTATTGATGGTGGTACTGGAGTTGTGATGATTAATCGGACTGGCGGCAATACTTCGGTTTCGGTTTCGGTCGACTATTTCATTCTTCCTCCTGGTCCTGGTGAACCTATAAACACCCAACAATACACCATTACCAATCCAGGTGGTGGGAATATTAGTGGAGGGACGCTTAGCTTTAATCCCGGTGTAACTAGCGTTAGTCTGACGATTCAGAATACTTCAGGTCCGCTGACTGGGGACGTGACTTTTGGCTTTGGCCCAGGTGCGAATGTCGGCAATCCGGGATTCGCTACAATTACTCTGATTTAAGGCTGTTGGTAGGGCGAGCAATCCTTGCTCTACTAATATGTCCTGCAAGTAGTGAAATGCTTTTTATCAGTCTGGCTCCTCACTACAGTTTTTTTCAAGAAAGTGAGGTACGCAGGTAAAATCTTCGCTGTGTGACAGTCGCTGGCACCGACAACTAATGGGATTCACCTACAGGGCTGATTGTGGGCGACATCGACCAGAATCCCATTGCTGGTGCTACTTTTGTGGCTTTCAATACATTTGCTACTCCGGTCTGATAGCACCCTTTCAAGGTAGTACTCTTAGATGCTACGCGCGTTATTCGAGTACGACCTTGAACCCTTGTATATTGAAAGAAGTAGATGGCGATTTGGTATTGGGTGGGGGTTTTTGAGATTGTCGGTTTTTGGTAATTATTGTTGGTAAAACCAGACCATAAAATTATCGATTGGATATTATTTTTTTTTTCGTTTACCTACTTAATCCTTAATTTGTTGATAAGCTTGCTGACACTGTTCAAAAGTTGAGGCGGAAGCTTCTGTATTCCCGAAATATAGTTGCTGATGTATTGTTATCACAGTTTCGTAAGGCACTGGCTGGGGTAATTGCTGGATTAATTCCAAATATTCGCCATCAGTGCGACTGGGTTGGTGAACCACGGTTCCCGCATCATTTAACCGCTGCAACACCGCCATGTAAAGACAGCGGCAAGCTTGGCGGTATTTCCCTTGTTGCTGCAAATTTTGCGATCGCAACAACCACTCTGCTACCGACAAATCGTTAATGGTTTTTTTCGCACTTCCATCAGTTGTTTGATTCCTCTTTTTGAAATTATGAATATAAAAACGTAACAGTTGCCAAATCTGCCAACTCGCCCAGACTGCGAGCAATGCTAAGATTAACCAAAAGACCGCTTTAGCGATCGCCCCTAAGATGGGGGAATCAAACCAAGATGGCAATTTGACATTCGGTATATTTTGGGCAGTTTTTAGTTCCCACCACTCCTGCAATCGCTGTTGCGACTGTCCTAATTGCCAACCAAAATTAGTTTTCTCAAAGGAACTTTCAGACATAGCTTTACATCAATGAGTAATTTTTTGATGGCGGATTGGAAATTTTTTTATTCTATCATTATCCCCAAATTCCCGACTTTTTAAAGACATCGGGGATAAGAAAGGGCGATCGCATTTTACGTTTGATTAGGTTGACTTAAATGCCGAGTTATTGTCCCTAATCCAAATCGCCGCGCGATCGAGAATCGCATTTGATCGCATTTGACTGATAGTCTTCTACAGAGGCGATCGCCCAACCGATCGAACTCAGTTTGATTACCACAGAACTCTGTTTTTTGTCAACTATTTATAGACCCAAAATTGATTTTATTGAATTTTCCTTCTTCCTCAAATCCGTTATATCCCGATTCAGTGCGCGTTGCCGAACTGCCTTATGCCATAACTTTTGGGATACTTAACAGCCTCATAAGAAATTTTATAAAGATTTACAAAAGAAACGTGTCAGAATGAAGACAATAAGGTAATGGGTAAAAGACAAGGAGGCACTGATGGTAGCGCTGACTGAACGAGTCCAACGCAGATTGACGGTGGAAAAAGTCGAAATTGCCCCTGATACAACGGCAATTCGATGCCTGGACTGGGATAGAGACCGCTTTGACATCGAATTCGGACTCAAAAACGGTACAACTTACAACTCATTCATCATTCGCGGTGAAAAAACCGCCCTCGTCGATACCTCGCACGAGAAGTTTCGCCAACAATACATTGATACTCTGACGGGGGAAATTGACCCGAAAGAGATTGACTATCTAATTATCAGCCACACCGAGCCAGACCACAGCGGTTTAGTCAAAGACGTGCTGGCGCTGGCACCCCAAGCGATTGTCGTGGGGGCGAAAGTAGCAATTCAATTTTTAGAAAACCTTGTACACCAACCATTTGAGCGATTGGTAGTAAAAAACGGGGACAAACTAGATTTAGGAAACGGCCACATTATCGAATTCGTATCGGCGCCGAACTTACACTGGCCCGATACTATTTTCAGCTACGACAGCAAAACTCAAGTGCTGTTCACCTGCGACGCTTTCGGGATGCACTACTGTTCCGACAGCACCTTCGATGACGATTTAGCAGCAGTTGAGGAAGATTACCACTTTTATTATGAGTGTTTGATGGCTCCCAATGCTCGATCGGTACTCGCTGCGATGAAGCGGATGGCAGAGTTGGGAGAAATCGGTACAGTTGCGACCGGTCACGGCCCGCTGCTGCGGCACAACGTAGTTGAACTCACCGGGCGCTACAAAAAGTGGAGCCAAGCGCAAGCTAAAGCAGAAACCACTGTAGCGGTATTTTACACCTCCGACTACGGATTTAGCGATCGACTCAGCCAAGCGATCGCCCACGGTATCACCAAAACCGGTGTCGCTGTGGAAATGATGGACTTGAGAATCGCCGACTTACAAGAAGTTGCGGAACTTGTCGGTAATGCTGCCGGCATCGTAATTTGTTCGCCACCGAGTGGCGGTACTGCTGCGGTGAATGCCGAAGCCGCAATCAACACAATTTTAGTTGCAGCTAACAACAAACAATCTTTCGGTTTGTGCGAATCTGGCGGCGGCGATGACGTATCTATTTACCCGCTGCGAAACAAGTTCAAAGAGTTGGGTTTAAAAGAAGCATTTCCCAACATTTTAATTAAAGAATCACCGACAGAAGCGAGTTATCAACTTTGCGACGAAGCCGGCACCGACTTGGGACAGTGGCTGACGCGGGACAAAGCAGTCAAACAGATGAAATCCCTCGACAGCGACCTCGATAAAGCTTTGGGACGAATCAGCGGCGGACTGTACATCATCACCGCTCAAAAAGGTGATGTTAGCGGTGCGATGCTAGCTTCTTGGGTAACTCAAGCTAGCTTTAAACCGCTGGGTTTAACAATAGCAGTTGCGAAGGATCGGGCGATTGAATCGATGATGCACGCGGGAGATAAATTTGTTCTCAACGTGCTCGAAGAAGGCAATTATCAAACTTTGATGAGGCACTTTTTAAAGCGTTTTGCTCCTGGTGCCGATCGATTTGCCGGAGTTAAAACTCAACCTGCAACCAACGGTTCTCCGATTTTGACGGATGCTTTGGCGTACATGGAATGCCAAGTAGTCAGCCGGATGGAGCTTTCGGATCATCATATCGTATATGCGATCGTCGATAGCGGCCGCGTATCCAATCCCGATGCACTGCCGGCAGTTCACCACCGCAAGGTCGGAAATCATTATTAGGTAGGAAGTTCGGGTGCTTATGCGGCATCTTACCTACGCAAAAACTCTCAACGTGGGGTGCTTATGGCGAACCTTACCGGCAGCTAAACTTACGGTGCGCCATAAGCCTTTTCTTACCTTTTGCTTCTCCATTTTCACTAGGGGAATTGCCAATGCCTGCCAATCTTTTAGAAGACCGAGATTACACAATTATTATTGCCAGAAGCGATGCCAGCAGAGACCCTCAACATCCTTGGTATGAGGAATGGGTAGAAGCACAGGCATCTCTGATCGACTTAGCAAAAAAATGTCAGCAATTTGACAGCGACGGCATCACTCTTTACGAAGCTTCTACTCCTATGTGGAAGTATAAAAATTCCAATGTTGCCCGGTTAGCTGAAATTTTGCAGCGACAAAATACGGAACCGGATTCAGCAAAGCCGACTACAATTCATTTGGAAGAAGCTCTGAAAGCAACTTTTAGCGATTATTTCGCAAACAAAACAGATGGCAAAGGGAAGAAAGGAGCAATAATTGTTGCAGTCCTAGATCAAAAACCAGAAAATACCGCTGCTGTCGCTGAAATTATTGTAAGTGCGGCAAATAAAATAGAGAAAGATGAAGAAATTGGAGTGAGCTTTATCCAAATTGGGGATGATTTGAAAACCCGGGAATTTCTGACTGACCTGGATACCAATTTACAGGGTAGAGGTGCAAAGTTTGACATTGTAGATACCAAGTTTTGGCACGAAATCAAAAGAAGTTCTGTAGTTCAGTTTCTCATAGGTGCAATTAATGACTAACACTTTGACTCCAAGACTGGCTTCTGATACCAAACCCCGCGACGTGCAGTTTATCCCGATCGCACTCGATACTTTTATTGTGCGATCGCGCACTTGGGACAGACTCAAATTTGAAGTCGAGTATTCGCTGCAAAAGGGGACGACAGCCAATAGCTATATTATTCAAGCTGACAAGACTGCTTTGTTCGACCCGCCGGGGGAATCTTTTACTGAAAATTACCTGGAATTTTTGCAGAAACGGGTGGACTTGACCAAGCTGGATTACATAATTTTGGGGCATTTCAATGCTAACAGGTCAGTAACAATTAAAGCTCTGTTAGACTTAGCTCCTGAAGTAGCTTTGGTTTGCACTAATCCCGCCGCAATTAGTTTGCGGGCCGCTTTCCCCGACCAAGAATTAAACATTATGATCGTTCGGGGAGAAGAAACTCTCAACTTAGGAAAAGGTCACGCCTTAAAATTCATCGCGACTCCAACTCCCCGTTGGCCCGATCAACTTTGCACCTACGATCCGCACACTCGAATCGTGTTCACTGACAAACTATTTGGAGCTCACGTTTGTGGCGACCAAGTATTCGATGAAGGGTGGAGCGTTTACAGCGAAGATCGGCGCTATTATTACGATTCCCTGCACGCATCTCAGGCAAAACAAGTGCTGACGGCAATGGATAAATTCGCCGATTTACCAGCAGCATTTTATGCTCCCGGTCACGGCCCGATTGTCCGTTACGGCCTTAATGAACTGAGCAATTTGTATCGAGAATGGAGCCAGCAACAAAATTCAAAAGACTTGACAGTTGCTTTGATTTATGCTTCTGCTTACGGAAATACGGCTACTTTAGCCCAGGCGATCGCCAGAGGAATTACGAAAGCCGGCGTTGCGGTGGAAAGTATCAACTGCGAATTTGCCGAACCGGGAGAAATTAAAGAGGCGATCGAAAAATGCGCGGGATTTATTATAGGAACTCCCACGCTAGCAGGACACGCTCCGACCCAAATTCAAACTGCTTTGGGAATAGTTTTATCTACTGCAACTAAGAGCAAATTAGCGGGGGTTTTCGGTTCTTTTGGCTGGAGTGGAGAGGCGATCGACTTAGTGGAAAACAAGCTGAAGGATGCTGGCTATAGAATTGGATTTGAGCCGATTCGAGCCAAATTTAAGCCGACGGCGGCGACGATTCACGAGTGCACAGATGTGGGAACAGATTTTGCTCAAGCTTTGATTCGATCGCAAAAATTGCGGGCACCGAAACCGCAGTTAGCAGCAGGAAGCGATCGCACTGAACAAGCAGTAGGGAGACTCGTTGGTTCGCTGTGCGTAGTCTCGGCGAAGCGGGAGGATGTCACCAGTGCGATGCTGGCTTCCTGGGTGTCGCAAGCAACTTTTAATCCGCCCGGTGTGACCATTGCGGTGGCGAAAGATCGATCGATCGAATCTTTGATGTATGCCGGAGATAAATTTGTGCTCAACATCTTAGCAGAAGGGCGGCAGTTGCGGAAGTATTTCATGAAAAACTTTGCTCCGGGAGAAGACAGATTTGCCGGAGTCGAAACAATGGAAGCTAGCAACGGCTGTCTGGTTTTGACTGATGCTCTAGCTTATCTGGAATGCCAAGTGATAAGTCGGATGGAATGCGGCGATCACTGGGTAGTTTATGCGGCGATTGACAACGGTCATTTGCTGCAAAATGACGGGGTGACAGCGGTGCATTACCGGAAATCGGGGACTCATTATTAAGCTACGGCTAGGACACGGCATTGCCGTGTCCATACAAATATATCGAAGTTTTTATCTGGGTTAATCCGCGTTCATCTGCGGTTTAAATAAAACCGATTTACTTGTCCTCAGCAGTCTTTTCCGGCCAGAGATAAATAGCGCCAGAAATCAAAGTTAAAGCCACAGAAATCCAAAAAGCAATTACTGCAGGAAAATTCCACGCTTCAGACAAAGGAGCAATTAAAAGTGCGATCGCCACAATCTGACTCACCGTCTTCAATTTGCCCCAAATATTAGCTCCCGAAATCGTAGTTTTATTAACACGCCACCCCGCAATCGTCAACTCCCTGCCCAAAATCAAAAATACCCCCCAAGCCGGGACTCTACCCAACTCAATCAACACTAAAAGCGGCGCGAGAACCAACAATTTATCCACCAAAGGATCGAGGAACTTACCCAAATCGGTAATTTGATTCAGCTTCCTAGCCAAATAGCCGTCCAGCCAATCAGTAGCTGCAGCTACCACAAAAATTGCGGTGCAAATCCAGCGGCTTTGAGCGCTTGGGTCGTACAAACCGTAGAGCAGGAAAGGTACTCCCAGCAAGCGAGAAAAAGTGATCAAATTAGGCAAATTCATAAATCAAAAATTAAGGGCTACTCTACGAAGGCTTTCCTTAATTTAACATTTACACGACTTATAATCAGGTGGATTTACTTAATTAAACAACCTTCTGATTATACTTGTCACAAGATTGGAGAATTTATCGGATCAATTTGTTGTGTCGCCTCGCGCGATCGAATTCGATTTTTACTCCCGATTGGCGATCGTAACTGGCTAGAAAAATTCTGAAACAGAGTTCACTAGCTCAGGCTAATCTTTGGCGATCGCGGCTACCGACAAGGCCAAACTGGGCAGGGAAATTGGCATGAAGAAAAAGAATCTGCGGATTCCTGGTCAAAGACTAAAGTCCTGGTGCCTTTAAAGAGACATCAGGAGATAAAAACTGTCAAGGGACAGAATATAGATTTGTGCGGTTGTGGCAAGAAAAAATGAACTTATTTACCGCGTCTAAAGCCTGTTTGCGCTTGGTTGGGGCTTAAAATTTGTTTAAGTCCCGTTAATTAAAAGGGTGATTCCTCAACGAAATGCGAGGCGTTAAATTGACGCACTCCTTGAACCACAGCTAGCGTTTCCGCTTGAGAAATCGGAATTCCGGCTTCAGGCGTGACGTAGATCCGAGTGCTCGGAGTAGCAACCCCGTTAACTGTCAGCGAGATGTTCTGGAACGATAGCTGCTCAAAGGTAATTCCCTCCAGTAAGAAGAAGTCAGTGCCTTTCACGAAGTCCACGATGTAGTCACCAGGAGGAGGAGTAATAACTGGCTCACCGGGATCGATGGGTTCGGGCACAAAATCGGTGAATAACAACTGGAAGTAGTCGGTGTCAGCCCCGCCGGTTAGCGTGTCGCGGGCAGTTTGAGTTTCCGCATCTTCGCCCCCAAACAGCAGGTCAATGCCAGCGCCACCGATGACGCGATCGACTCCTGCATTACCATCCAGGAAGTCATCGCCTGCACCACCATTGAGGATGTCATCGCCAGCCAGTGTTTCAGGAACTCCCTCGTCGCCATAGATAGTGTCATTGCCACCCAGACCACTGAGGTTGTCATTGCCCTCTCCGCCATCAATGAAGTCGCCTTCAGCGCCACCCCTGATGGTTTCTAAGCCAGTGCCACCGATCAGAGTGCTGGTGCCAGCACCACCGTCGAGAATGTCATTGCCATCGCCACCATCGAGGAAGTCAATACCATCGCCACCAAGTAGGAAGTCATCTGCGGCATAGCCAAAGAGCGTATCATTGCCTACGCCACCATCGAGGGTATCGTTGCCGCCGCCTGCTAAGCTGTCGCCTTCTCCGTAGAGGGTGTCGTTGCCGCTGCCGCCAACCAGGGAATCTGCTCCGCCAAAAATTTCGCCTTTTTCATCATCGCCGTAGATCTTGTCATCGGTAAAGCCACCAATCACGGTGTCATCGCCAAGACCACCAAACCCCGTATCCTCGAAACCTACAAAGAGTCGGTCTCTTCCAGCCCCACCATCGAGGAAATCTTTACCATCGTTGGCATCGTCGGCATTTGAGCCTCCGTACAGGATGTCATTGCCATCCTCGCCAAACAAGGAGTCTTCGCCTGAATCGCCAAAAAGTCGATCGGCTCCGATTCCACCGTGCAGGCTGTCCTTCTCCAGCCCACCGTAGAGGAAGTCGTTACCATCCTCACCGTATAGATCGTCTTCGCCGTTTTCTCCAAAGAGACTATCGGCTCCAGCACCACCATACATAGTGTCTTTGTCGTCTCCACCGTAGATGCTGTCGTTAGCGCCTAAGCCATACAGCAGATCTTCCTTGCCAAAGCCGCGAATGACATCGGCGTTATTGGTTCCGGTCAGAGTATCGGGTTCTGGAGTTCCATTTCTGATAGCCATAATGTTCTCCTGTTGTTATGTAAGTGTGTCGTAGTGTTATGTGAACTGTCGGCATCCCACAAAAGTGATTAGTGCACCCTAGAATTCGGTGCTTCGTTACCGCTGGCAATCCTCACCATTTCCCCCCTTTCCAACGTTGAAAAGGGGGATGCCAAGGCATGGAGAGGAGAAATAAAATGCGAGAAATCATCACAAAGACTCCGGTTGAGATAATGTCCAATCGATCGCCTTAATTGAAATATCGAAAAGCCTTACTGTTAAAGCCTTGTCATTAGGGGTCCAGCGAAGCGGAGGGAATTGCTCGGACTTGATAGGAGGTTACGAGAACTGGAAGATGGGACGATTGGTCGAGCTGATATTGGTGCTGACATTAGCCGCCGTAAACGAAGTGTTGGCTAGGGTGATCAACAGCGCGCCTGTGCCAAAACCGGCATCACCAGCAATGCCATTACCCGATCGCAATTGAGTGTTCGCGCCAGATTGCACCACATCGATCGCTGCAATGCCGCTGAAGGATAGGATGTCTCCGCTGGAGCCGAGGGTGAAACCATTAACGCGATCGGAACCATGACCGCTGCGGTAGTAAATGGTATCTCTGCCACCGCCGCCCGTGAGGGTGTCATTTCCCGCCGCACCAAACAACGCATCCTGGCCCGGGCCGCCTGTCAGGATATCAACACCGCTACCGCCATCCAGGTAATCATCCGCGTCACCGCCCTGGATGGAGTCATCGCCGTCGAGCCCGAAGAGGTTATCTTTGCTGCCGGTTCCAGTTAGGGTGTCGTTGCCGCCAGTCCCGATCGTCAGACCCACGGCATCGAGTGCATTGACCCCGGTCATGTTCGCCCCGACCATGGTGGCATCGGTGAAGTTGGCTTTGACCAGGTTGGCATTAGTGAAGTTGGCATTGGTGAAGTCGGTACCGATAAAACTCCCCACTTCCAGGCTGGCATCTGATAGATTGGCGTTTCTAAACTTGGTCAGGTGATCTCCAACCGCCTCCTTCAGGTTTGCCCCTGCCAGGTTTGCCCCTGTAAAGTTGGCTCCAGCCACATTACTCTTCTCAATAAGAGCGTTGTCTAACTCGACTCCACCCGTCAGGTTAGCGCCAACGAGAATTGCTCCAGCCAGGTTGGCATTGCTGAGATCGGCACCAACCATGATTGCATTGCTCAAATTAGCACCGTCCAGGAATATGCCTTCTGCATTGACCTGAGTCAGGTTCGCGTTGTTCAACTCAGAATCTGCGAAACTAGCACCGCCCATTTGAGTGCGCGTACCATTCTCATGAGCGCTGAAGTCAGCACCAGCCAGATTGACATCTTCGGCACTAAAGCCAGTCATATTGGCTCCGCGAAAGCGAGAAGTTGTCAGTGTCAATCCATCGGGTGGGTCAGTATCCGTCAGATTAACCTCACTCAGGTTGGCAAGGTCAAAGATGGAGTTGCTAAGGATAATGTCTGTGAAATTAGTTGATGCGTCGAATTGAGCGCCGGTAAAGTTCGCATTGATCAACAAGGTGCCTTCGAGACCAGCACCCTGGAATTTGGCATTCGTCAAATTGGCACCCGTAAAGTCAGCCGCTTTCAGATTCGTCTTATAGAAATCAGCACCCGTAAAGTTGGCTCCCCTTAGGTTCGGTCGGTTCGACTGTTCGCCGCTGAGATTGGCCTCATGGAGAATGGCATTCGTCAGGTTGGCGTTGGAAAGGTTGATGAATTTTGTGCTGATCAGCGACAGATTTACTCCAGTTAGGTTGGCGCGACTGAAATTGACGTTTTCTAAGGTCGCTTTATAAAAATTCGCCGGTTCAAAGCTGGTATTGGCAGCAAAAATCGCATCCGTTGCATCTACATTCAGGAGAAAGGCTTCTTCAAAGTTGGTACCTCTGAGTTGAGTGCGGGTACCTTGAGCGTTGCGCCTGAACAAGACATTTTCCAGTCTCGCTTTAAAGAATGTGGAACCATTCAGGTTTTGCCCACTAAAATTATTGCCGACCAAACTTTGATTGCTAAAGTTTTGCGCTACCATTTGTAGTTACCAAAAAGTGAAAACTTATGTTTTGAAGAGCATGAAACAATTGGTCTTGACTTTAGACTTTAGACTCAAATATTTTTAATAGCTGAATCTGGCTACATCTTATGAGAGCCCCAAATTTTTCACAACCGGCAAAGGCTCTTCTTTACACAAACTTTAAAAAAAAGCACACTTTTATAAAAATTTGGTAAATTTATTCTAAAAAAGCATAATTCTTTATAAGAAAATCCAGTATTTTTACTGAAAAAGCACAAACTGATTCTAACTATTCGCTGTTATGGCCTTCGTCAGGGCAACGCTCTTGACTCCTGAATTCTGCTGTAAGTGCTGCGGGTTCTGGGTATGCTGTTTCTTATTCAAAACTTACGCAACTGGCACAATTGGTAGGGTTGCCCGAAACCTAAAACCCTTGATAATCGCCCAATAACAACGAGGTCTGACGCACCATACAAGTTGACTTAAGTGTGACAGTTGCATAAGTCCTATAATGTTTATCTAATAACCCTCGATAAGTCTATATACTTACCGATAACTATCGGTGCGAATATCCGAAGTAATTGTGAGTGGCTCTAACAATTTTTGGCATTGCTGCTGCTAGAGGATAGATAGCCAAACTCCCCAACCCGCAGGCAACTAGACTATTTTTTTTATGATAATTTTGTAATTTAAGATACAGAATTTAATAGAGAATTGTGGATTTAAAAAATATCTCAATCGACCTGCAATTCCTGGTATTGAACGACGATCGCATTCGGCAGCTTCTGGCACAACCAGCAGGCGATCGATCGCAGACCAAGCACCCATAACCCCCGCACAAATCGCCTGATTAATCCCCACTGGCGACATTCCCGCGCGGCTGATCAAAGTATTCAATTCGCGGTTCAACTACTGCACAAAAGGCACTCCCAGCAAGCTATAAAAAGTAATCAAATTAGGCAAATTCATAATAGAAATAAGTTCTGCCACAAAGCAGTGTACGGGATTTAACGGATATAACATATCTCAGGAAGAAGTCAGAAGTCGATCGCGCAATTCATTAACTGTCGATCCAGTTCTATGATATAATCTTTGCCGTAAGATAGATTTTCTAATCCTTGTACCAGATTTTCTGGCAAGTCTTGGGCAATTTCATTGCTACAGGAACCAGCAGCTAAAGCAATAGTTGCTACCGTATCAACATCTCCCGAAAAAGCAATGCAATCTTGGAGCAGTTTGCTCATATTATCATTTCGCATGACCGCAGTAATAGCTGCTCTAACACAGTCCAAACCTTTAACGCTGACTTCTCCTTGCCAAGGTATCGACCACTCACCAGCGACGTGCCTTTCTATAAAATTTCCCAAATTCTTCTTTAAACCTAGCTGATAAATAAAGTAATGGGACATCAAAGCGGCCGCTATAGCTGCTTTAATGCCATCAGGAGTATTGTGAGTAATTGCAGCTTGAATGGTAGCATTTTCAATGACTTTTTCAATAGTAGGAAAAATGCCAATGGGCCCGGCTCGCATCGCAGATCCGCTTTTATCACTAGCGGAGTGAATTTTTTCTAAGAATTCTTTTCCGTCTTGAACTTGTAGCAAAAAATTGTAAAATTTGCCAGCATAACCAAATCGCCGATCGCGCTGAAAAGCTGCAACAAATTTGCTGGCTAAAAGTTCCGGCGTCCAAGGTTCTCGGCTGACGATAGCTTCTGCGACGGCTAAACTCATCTGCGTATCGTCTGTGTAGCATCCAGGCTGGATGTCGTGACGGGGATGCTTGATGTAACCGTTGAGATTGTTGTACATTTCGATCGTCTGCTGATCAACAAATTCAAAACCCGCACCGTAAGCGTCACCAATCGCTAATTCTATTAACATACATTTAATCCGTTTCCAACTATTTCATCCCGTGTTTTTTCCTAAAATTTTAAATCCAAAAACAACCCAAAACAGCAAGTCTATTAACACGCACCGTTTTTACTCAAGACAACCAAAATTGTTTTGCAAATCAGAGTGATGTCGTAGACAACAGACCACTTGCCCTGATAGTCGAGATCCATGCGCACAATCTCGTCAAAGTCTTTAACTCTAGACCGTCCGTTGACTTGCCACTCCCCAGTCAAACCGGGTTTGACATTTAAACGTTGCCAGTGGAACTCGTCATAGGCAGCAACTTCATCAGGAGTTGGCGGCCGAGTTCCCACCAAACTCATGTCGCCAACTAACACATTCCAGAATTGAGGTAACTCGTCCAAACTCGTGCTCCGCAAGAAGCGGCCGACGCGGGTAATTCGCGGGTCATTTTCATTCTTAAAAATGTGACCCTTGGCTTGATTGCTAACTAAATGTTTAAGATTTTCTGCACCGACAACCATCGATCGAAATTTCCATATTCTGAAATGTCGCCCTTTGAAGCTGCAGCGGACTTGACTGTAAAGCAGCGGGCCCGGATTGTCCAACAGCATCGCCACTGCCACCGGCACCGCCACCACAGCAGTAATTGCCAGTCCTAGCAGCGCACCCAAAATATCGATCGACCGTTTTACCTTGCTCGTTACGGAGCGGTGATGCTGTTGTTTTGATACACAGACTTTGTAAGTATATTCTTGAAAAAATAAGGACAGCATTTCTGATAATGATGATTTCGACGAGGCACCCATCGGAAATTTCATGTGATTTGTCTCAAGTTTAACGATCTCTTACGTCCATCTTATTAGCCATCTCAAATCTGCAGAACCTGAAATGCTGAGCTTTGCACAATCTTTAAAAACCAATAACACTTTTATAAAGTTTCTATGTATTTTTTATAAAAACGTATAAAGTTTATGTAAACTTACGTACATTTACAGAAAAAAGTTAGTCCTGGACGCAAAAAAACCTGGTTTCGACTAGGACTCTTCCCGGAAGACAGGGAGGATTCTACTGAGAAACCGGGTTTTTTGCCGTTTAGCGATAAATATCAGTGCGAACATCCCAAGCAAGTGTTAGCGGCTCTAACAACTTTTGCTGGCTGCTAGAGGCGAGTTTGCCTAAATATTCGCGAACAACAAAGGCGTGTTCGAGATTCAACCGATAACCCCGCGCGACATCTTCAAAGAAAAGTGGCTCAGCCCAAATTGCTTCCCAATCAGGATTTTGCCTCGACTCCTCGGCCAGCAGCATGAAATCTTCCTCCGCAGGCACAAGTCCCGCCGGCAAACTTCCTTCCAAAATCCGCAAAATCCGGGGTTCGCAGGTACGGGTATTCACGCCCTGGCGTTCCAACAACTGCAAAATTTCCTGAAAGCTCAAAGTTTCCCCGCCCAAAACCTTCATTAATTCCCACAGCAGAAAAAAGTCGCTGTACTGCTGTTGCGACACATCCAAAATGTGAGGATAGAGAGCCAAACTCGCCAACCCGCAGGCAACTCGACCAAATTTTGGGGGGGAATTTGTACTTTGAGATACAGAATTTAATGCAGAATTATCAATCTCAAAAATATCTCGATCGACCTGCAATTCGTGGTCTTGAACCACGATCGCATTCGGCAGCTTCTGCCGCAACCAGCGGGCGATCGCAGGCCAAGCACCCATACCCCCCGCACAAATCGCCTGATTAATCCCCGCCGGCGACATTCCCGCGCGGCTGAGCAAAGCATTCAATTCACGATTCAACTGCTGCACAAAAGGCACTAAAACCAGACTTTCCAATTCTTTGCGCTTCACATCCCAATGCTGCTGGCCAATATCTAAAGCAAAACTTTTTTGATGTTGCAAAATAACTTTTATTTGCCTTGCCGCTTCTAACAATTGCAGACCAAAAGCAGAACCTTGTAACCGCTGCTGCAATTGATAGCGGCTCGGCAAATCTGGATGCCCCGGACGTGGCAAATCGATCGACATTCCCCAAGTTTCATTTTTAGCCAACAACTGACAGATAATATCCTGATCGAAAGCATCGCCCGCAAAACCAAAACTCTCGCAAGTAAAATCAGCACGAGTTAAATCTTGAAGATTGGACGGCAACTCAACTAAAGCTAATTCCACCGTCGCCGCCCCCGCATTCAAAATCAAAGTTCCTCCGCTAAAAGACGAAGCATTCACAGTCAGCGGTGCAGCTTCTTCACCGCCCTTAGTAGAATCCACGGCTGACGACTCGACTTCCATGCCATTTTTCACAGGAGTTACAGCCGCAAGCAAAGTGGCGATCGCATCTTCCACCACAAAAATTTGCGAACCAGAAGCCACCAGAGACGCGCCCAAAACTGCCTCCCGCAGATTAAACATATAAACATCCGACCAGCCCGCAGGAGTCCCCAAAATTACACCCTGCAAGTCTAAAAGCGCCGCATCGAGAGTTTCTGGCGTTAGTCCCGAAGCCCTACAAATTAAATTGGAAACTGGCAATCCTGCAAAAATCGTTCTTGGTGCAGAATCCAAAACTTCCCCCGATCCGTCAAATTTTTGCCCCCGCAAACTCGGATTCAAAGTAGCCAGCAGCGCCCGCACACCTTGCAGTGGCAAGGCGATCGAAAAAGCCTGCAAGGGCGACCACTGCAACAGCGGTTCGTACATCCCAGCAGCCTCCCGCTGATAAGGAATGCCCACCTTTAAAGGCAATTTAAAATTTTCCAGTAAAAATTCTCCAGCAGCCAAAGCCTGGGGTCGGAATCCCACCGACTTGACTGTCACCTCTGACCCTGGGCTTCCTGGGGCTGTTTCCGCCAGCACCGCAGCCGAGGGAATCCGAAAGCTGGCGTCTGCTGGGGAACCCTCAGCCTGCGATGCTTCCCAGTAAATCGGGTGCAACTGGCCGCTGGTGCGATCGAGCAAAGCCGCAGACAGGCCACTGGAACCGAAATCAATGCCCAAATACCAGCTAGAATTCCGGCGTTCTCTGGATGGGGCGATCGCACCTGCTGCAGAATGCCCAGCCGAGTCTTGCTGCTGTGTCCCGGCAAACTCGCTAAAATCGGTTTTCCCCTCAACAACTCCTGCTTTACTCTCTGTCGAAATTAGGTTTTTTTTTTACTTTCTGGAGGACTCGATCCCAGTTCGTTAGTTTCGGCAGTTTCTGCAGGGGGAGAATCAGTCAAAGGTCGATCGGTCTCGCTCAAACTAGCCAAAATCTCGTCTAGGGTCAAATTCGATTCGTCTTCCTCAGCAAACAAATCATCCTCAAGTTCGTCCTCCAAAACAAAGGGTTCATCATCCGAGGAGAGTTCCAACACATCGGAGAACAAATCCTCCAGCGTGCCGAGTTCTTCCTCTGCCGCCTCCGCAAAGGGATTGTTTGCAATGCCTTCGGGGGGACTCGCCGATAAATCCAAGTTGTTAGCGGCTGAGAAATTCGATCGCCCGAAGCTAGTATTTTCCAATCCCTCCAGATTGTAGAGGTCTGCCTCCAAAAGTTCCAGAGTATTGTTGTCCAAATTTAGAGCTCGATCGAGGTCATCTTCTAATGCCTCGACAGGCAGCAAATCCTCGTCCGGCGAAGCTTGGATGTACCCATCATCAAGCCGTTGCGAGGATGAGTCGAACTCGCCAGTTTGAACGTCACCGGCACTCGGCACACGGGACTCGGCACTGGGGAGGTTTGGGCTAATTTCGGCAGGCGTTCTCAACGGCAAAGCTGCTGATTGAGGGACAGTAGCGCCGAACTGCTCGCCTCGGTTTTGAACCGTTTCTAGATTTTCTCGATCGTCCGCGTCAATTTGCAACTCAGCAGTTGAGGGTGGTGCTGCTGAAACTTGAGGTACTGTTGCCACTTCCGGTTCAAATAAATCGGCACTATCTAAAGTTAGAGCGTCTACAGAATTACCCATTACAAAGTCTGAATCTTCATCTACTAAAATCTCTTCCAGAGATTCGCCTTCCTCCAGCAAATTTACAAACAAATATTCGGTCATTTTTAGCGACTCGGCAGTTTCTTTATCCGTCGCCGATTGATATTCTACACCTTCACTTTCGGTCTCAATTACAGTATTCTCTACCGGGAAAGTTTCGCTTTGTAATTCTACTTCAGGAACCGCTTCTCCCGCGAACAAACTTGCATACAAATCCTCAATCTCTTCGTCTTTTTCTGTTAACCTATTCTCAGATTCACCGCCAGTAAATCGAGTTGCATTTCGAGATATTTCTGGTGTAGAACCCAACAAATTATCTTCCAACTCCGGGAGCAAAATAGGGGATTGAATGCGGTCGCGTTCGCGCCTCAACTGTCCGTATTGCGGAGAAATTTCTGTACCGGCGTAGGGAAATCTGTCTTGTTCTCCGAATTCACCGGTGCGAATTTCCTGCACCGAGTCTCCCGTCTGAGTCTCTGCGGCTGAGTGCTCGATGGCAGTATTTGAAAGGGCGGGAGCGACAGAAGATTGATCGGCTGCGGTTGGGGTGACGGTTTCGAGATTATTTGCTAAATTGATCGGCTGTTGAACGTAGGAAGACGCTTCTCGCCCCAACTGTGACGCCAAGTGGTTGACCAAAGCCGCGAACATCGCCTCGCTCTGCTGGCTCAAACCGTACATATTTTCGAGTTCTTGTCTCAAGGAAGCTTGATAGCTTTGCAGATTTGCTTGCAAAGCCTCGAACACGATAGCCATCCTAGAATCGAGACTCATCAGCAGACTGTCAGCATGAGATTGGAACAGTTGCATTTGCTCCAACCTCTGAGCCGGCGTCAGCAGCGGGTGTTCTTCTGAGGTTTGTCGGTTAAGTGTTACGTCAATAGCCGATTGTTCATCAGGCGCACTGCCCAAAGAGTATGGTGCTGCGCTGCTTTGCAATAACTGATTTTCTAGGGAACTTAGAATTTGAGAGAAATCGCTAGTCAAGGTTTCTTCCAAGCGGGCAGTCAGTACCTGCAAGAATTCACCAATGATTTGCTGTTGGTTGGCTTGTTGCTGAGCTAGGGATTGTTGCTGCTGCCGTTTTGCTTCTAGCTGTTTGATTTCTTGAATTAGAGCTTGCTGCTCTTGCCGCAGAGCTTCTATGTCTTCTTGCAGCGGCCCTGTCAGGCTGGAACGCAGGTGGCTGATTTCTCCGGTTACGGCAAGCATGATTTGCTCTGCTGCTGAGGGGCGAGGGGGGGACAGAGGCACTTTGGGAACTGGAACTGGTTCGGGGCGGACATTTGGGCGCGCGGGGGCCTTTGGGGCTGTTAGCTTTGAGTCTGAGGAAACCAGATAAGCACGAACTCGCTCTAAAAGTTGGCGCTGGTGGACAGTATCAAGAGAACCCGTCCAAGGCAAGCGGGGTGCGGGCTTGCTGAGTACCTCGTCTATCTCAGCAATCAGTGCTTGAATTTTGTACTTCTGAGAATTCAAGGGCGGAACCTCTGGGAATGCGGCTTGGGAGAAACTTTACCGAAAAAAGACTGAAGTCAGGCGGCAGCGATGCCAATAGATAGAATAATCTGAATGCGAGTCCGTCAATAATTCACTAATATTTTCTGACAACTGTTAATTAACGTTTTGTCTTCGGATAACTTCTATTGCCTATGATAGGTTAGCCGGTACTTCCGCACCAAAGGCCTGCTTCTATCAATTGCAAGTGCTGTCAAATTCTGCGGCTCAGGGGCGAGTTTCCCTGCCCGGAGGCTGATTCCTGCTCGGAAGAGCTGCGATCCATCCCGACGAACTTTTGCCTTCACCTGCTTGAACGGCGGGCCGCACACTGTCACCGCGAGTTTCGTTAGCATGGCGGCGCGCCACTATGTCTTCATCTTTCACCGACTTGGAAAAAACCTCAAACAATTTGCGATTTGGGATACCGAGATTCGGGATTGTCCCCCTACAGTCGGTTTGAGTAACCTTTTATCATAGCCTTTTATCTGTATTGGTGGCTAGATACTAATGGTACAATAATCTTGGGGTAGCAGAAAAGTTTGCTGGGAAGTGGGTGGGTTTGGGTCGCCAAGAGCGCCAGTCTTTAGGCTCGCAATGGCTGTGGATTTTGCCGATCGTGCTGACATTTGCCAGGTTCTAGGCAGTTGCTCGGATTTGGGATCTGTCTACCGTGCTTGCAGGCTTGTGCTCGTGGACTCTGCCTTCTCGACAGCAGGGCCTAGTGACAACAAATCTCTCACCAGTGTTAAGCTTTCTAAGCGAGTGCTTTCAAAGGTAATTCGATCAGCTCAGTCGTTTGCCACATTGCTAAAATTTTGTTAATAAAATTTGCTCAGTGGTATATATCTAAAAAATTATGGTATATTCTTTAGTTTCTAGCTCCCAATCAGGGCTTGAGGCTATTAATTACCATATTGAGCCTTTGACCGCAAAACTTTAGAGGTAAAATTGCCGATTTTAGATCCTTGTTTCTCAAATCTTGAATCTCAAATCGAATGACTCGGCTGCAAGCTATTTGTAACTGCCCAGCGCAGCTCAAGCGCATAAATTAAAATGATGGCCTCATGGAAGACCGCTTTAACACCCGAGATCCGAATTCTAATATAAATCAATTGATAGTTTCTACTCCTTTTTTTGCAGGATTACCCGATCCTGTAATCGAGAGAGCAACTGTCCACATCGTTACCCGCAGTCATCCGTCAAATCAAGTGATTTTACTCGAAAATGACTGGGGAACATCAGTGTATTTTATATTGGATGGTTGGGTGAAAATTCGCACCTACAACCTAGACGGAAAAGAAGTAACACTGAATATTTTAGGGAAAGGAGAATTATTCGGGGAAATGGCCGCGATCGAAGAAGCACCGCGATCGACAGATGTGATCACCCTAGCCCCGACACTGATCGGCAATATGCCATCTCAGGATTTTGTGCAGCTCATTCATACCGAGCCGCTAGCAGGCATTCGCCTAGCTCAACTGATGGCGCGTCGCCTGCGACAAGTCAACCGCCGCCTGCGTTTGCGAGAGTCCGACAGTACCTCGCGAGTAGCAGATATTCTCTTATTTTTGGCCGAGGGGCAAGGCAAAAAAATCCTGGAAACAGGAGGTACAGAAATACCGAACCTGCCACACAGAGAATTAAGCAGCCTCAGCGGGCTGGCTCGCGAAACAGTAACGCGAGTGCTGAGCAAGCTGGAAAAAAAAGGAACTATTCAGCGCGAACGTGACGTTTTGTGCATTCCCGACCTGCACGCCTTAGAGCGTCTGTTAGTCTAGAAGTATCAGAGTTTGCTTTTTTTTATTGAATCTAATTCAAAAGCACTCTCTGTTAACTAACTGATATGAATGATTTTCCGCAGGAGGTAAAGCTGTGAGTTTTAAGAAAATTTTCGCCGCCTTAGATGATTCTGAACTGGGCCACCGCGTCTTCACTCAAGCTTTAGAATTAGCTCTCAACGATCGCGCCCAGGTGATGCTATTTAACTGCGTTACTGTCAGCACCATGGGGGAGACGGCAGTGCCAATTCCGGTAGATTTGGGGATGAATGTCGAGTTAATGGATCAAGCTTATCAAGCTCAACGTTTGCGGCTGGAAAGGGAGGAAAAACACGCTTCGGGTTTGCTGAAAAATTACTGCGACGCTGCAGCAAACAAAGGATTGCAGGTAGAATTTGACTGCAAAATGGACGGCGATCCGGGGCATTGTATCTGTGAAGCCGCGGAAAATTGGGGCGCAGATTTAATAGTGTTGGGGAGGCGTGGCCGCACGGGGCTCGCAGAAGCTTTCCTCGGCAGCGTCAGCAATTATGTCGTTCACCACGCATCTTGTTCGGTTTTGGTAATCCAGGAAGTCAAAATCGAAAAATAATGCTGCTGAAAATTTTTGCTGAGATAATCCATCTAAAATAAGACTTGCGTTCCTACCTAAACTCGGTTTCTGCGAGCAATATTAAATTTGGCGGCGAGGCATCCAAACAGTGAAACCGGGAATCAGCCGTATCGGGCGCAAGTCCCGTAAAATCTAAAATCTAAAATCTAAAATCTAAAATCTAAAATCGGGAATCAGCCGTATCGGGTCTAAGTCCCGTAAAATCTAAAATCTAAAATCTAAAATCTAAAATCGGATGAGTGATTTTTTGTCAGCAGATGCTGCGTCTAATTCGAGTAATTCTCCTAGTACAAATAACGAGCCGCAAACCGCCGATATTTCAGCAATGGCTGGCGATCACCCAAATCCAGATCCGGGGAAGCGCGGCTCTGGGGAAGCGCCTTTAAGGCTTGTAGAAACGGCTTTTTTGGCAAGTACCGCTAGCTTAATTTGGCTGGTAAATTATTACTTTCCGCTGGGGCCTTTGCTGCGGGTTTTTTTCCCGATACCCATCGCCCTGGTTTACTTGCGCTGGGGCAACCGAGCCGCTTGGATGGCAGCTTTGGTATCGGGTTTGCTGCTGTCGGTACTGATGGGCCCGACGCGGAGCATTTTATACGTGATCCCTTTTGGAGTTATGGGAGTTGCGCTGGGAGGACTTTGGAGGCGCAAAGCGAGTTGGTCACTCTCTATTAGTGTGGGCGCTCTCATTGGTACTGTAGGCTTCTTTTTTCGGTTTTGGCTGCTGTCAGCGTTGGTGGGTCAGGATCTATGGGTTTACGTAACCGCCCAGGTAACAGAGATGGTGGAATGGGTGTTTGTGAAGCTGGGCTGGCTTAATGTACCGAGTTTGAACACAATTGGGGCGATCGCCGCCGGGATGATTTTGGTTAACAATATTGTCTATTTATTTGTAGTACATTTAGTAGCTTTGCTGCTGTTAGATCGTTTGGGAAATCCAATTCCGCGGCCGCCGCACTGGGTGCAACTTTTGATCGATTATGAAGAGTAGTTATTGGGCATCGGGCATCGGGCACCGGGCATCGGGCATCGGGCATCGGGCATCGGGCATCGGGCATTGCTAATTGCTAATTGCTAATT
Organism: Microcoleus sp. Pol7_B2; assembly: GCF_036701035.1. Classification (NCBI taxonomy): domain Bacteria; kingdom Bacillati; phylum Cyanobacteriota; class Cyanophyceae; order Oscillatoriales; family Microcoleaceae; genus Microcoleus; species Microcoleus sp. Pol7_B2. The sequence continues at coordinate 180,787 of NZ_JAUBQB010000001.1, forward strand.
GCTACTAAATAACTAATGACTAATAACTAATAGACCTCTCTTGCAAAACAAGTCTTGAACAGGCAAGATGCCTGTTCCACAATAATTATTGCAGAGGTCTAATGACTGCTGACTACTGACTACTGACTACTGACTACTGACTACTTTATGATTGGTATTTATACAGAAATTGAACAGGGGCAGCGGTGGCTCGATCGCTATCGGGGACGAAAACCGATATTTGCCTGCGTGTTAGGATTTACCGCTACTGGCTTAATTCCGGGGATTTCAGCAGCAGGTGCAACTCCGCACGATCGACAATTTACTTGTTTAGCCGATGCAGAATTTTTGTATAACGGCCCCCAACCGTCGCCCCAATATCCTTTGCCGCCCCTAGAAGCGGGTGCCTCGCCGGTACTGATCTCTCGCGCTGTAGTCGAAGCTTTGGAACTTCCGCTTTACCTATTTAATGCTGGTTTGCCCCTCCCACCTCCCGTACCTGCAATTGATTTGGGCGGCACTCCGGCAAAGTGTGTGATTTCTGGGAATGCTTTAGAACTCGAAACAGTCAAACATTTGCTCGAACAAGGTTTAATTTGGGGAGCTAAATTGGCTGCTCAAACTAATGGCAGCTATTTAATTTTAGGAGAGTGCGTAGTTGGGGGAACGACTACTGCTTTGGGCGTGTTAATGGGTTTGGGTATTGCAGCGGCGGGCAAAGTTAATAGTTCTCATCCTCGCTGCAATCACGCTCAAAAATTGGCTGCGGTGACAGCGGGACTCAATAATGCTGAGTGGGAAATTGGCGGACAAAACAGCACTCCCCTCGAATTGGTAGCGGCGGTGGGCGATCCGATGCAAATAGCGGTGGCGGCAATGGCGATCGCCGCGAGTCGGACTTGCGGGGTGCTTCTGGCTGGGGGCACGCAAATGCTGGCAGTGTACGCTTTGATGCAAGCCTTAGCCCGTGAATATGCTCTCTTTTGGCGTCCCGAACAAGTTGCGGTGGGGACTACGCGCTGGGTGGCCGAAGACCCTACAGGAGACACTTTAGGACTTGCTAATGATATCGGCGGTGTGCCTCTGTTGGCCGCGCAGCTAAGTTTTGCTGGATCTCGCTACGGGCAACTGCAAGCTTACGATCGCGGCTATGTTAAAGAAGGTGTCGGTGCGGGAGCTTGTGCGATCGCCAGTGGTTTGACTGCAAATTGGACTCCTCCTCAACTCCTTCAAGCTGTTGAAGCTTTAGCCTCGCGGTGTGAAATTATATCGATTCCGGTGGCACCGGAATGATTGTTGACTTTTGACTGTTGACTGTGAGTCAAAAAAATGAAAATTGCCCGAATTATTTGTGGGCCTCGGGATTCGACTTTACGCCCGACTTTTGAAGCAAGGATTTGAGATCATTCCGGCGCAGCCGGAATTGATATTAAACATTAGAAAGTCGTGGAGGCAAAAAACCCGCTTTTTACTAAAAATATTGGGGTTTGGCCACGACGAATACACTCCCCAACCGGGTTTTGAGTTTTCTGTGCATCCAGGAAGGTTAGGAATTAAACATTAAAAATTCAGAGGCGGCGATCGAGCTGCGAACATTGTTTTGCTGCTCACCCAGCTTCGTTTTGGCTGAATAATTATATCACTTTCTGTAGCATTTTTGCTCTCAGATTTACAGAATTTTCTACACAATATCTGGCTTTGATGCAGTATTCTCCCTGCTAATTACGGGAGATAAAAAACTCTATGCAATGAATCTATAAGTAGACGAGCATAAATCAACGCAACTTGTATTTTTTTTTGATTACTACCCGATCCCCGCTAGCAATATTTAATTAGGCCCGCCTAGATGTTGCGAGTGCATTCTTTTGGAGAGCAACTGTTCTTCCAAGGCTGCAATTCGATTGTAAGCTGCTGTTAGCTGAGCTGTTAAGCGCTGGATTTGAATCTCTGCGCTCAGCTCTTTTTCCAGGCTTTGAGAATTCTTGTCGAAATAGCTGTCATCTAACAGTATGTCCTTGTGTTCGAGAAGACCGTCGAGACTGCTGTAGCTTTGATAGGGCGAGGTTTTGTCATTTCCTACCGTTCCAGAGCGATCGTTTCTCTGTTGCTGGGTCAGCTTCGTCTCCTTGGCCGACTCCAAGAGCTTTTCATTGAGGTTTTCTATGAGTTTGTAGAGGGCCTCGACTTGTTGGCTCAATACTGTAACTTGCTGGCGGAGCGCTTCCATACAATCATCCTTTGGCTCGTAACTTAATATCTTTACATTTTAGGTAAATCTTTACATAACTTGGATTTATCACTAAATTATTTAATTTTTGACGTAATTGTTGTGTTCCTAATCCTGACGGTAGATTTAGGGAGCCAGCTTGAAGATAATCGATCGCCATTGGTGAGTCGATTGTAGATTTTAGATTTTAGGTTTTAGATAGTCTTGGACACAGGAACCGGGTGGGTTAACGCCCGTACTTCGTTCAAACCTTCAATCAGAGCTAAAACGTCGGGTTTGTGAGAGTGGGATCGCCGAGAGTCCTATTAGATTGACTTCGCTCTCGCCAGTGCTTTCAGGATTCAGATGAATGGATTTTTAGTTTTTTTAGTTATTAAGCTGTCGCCGATTTAAAAAGAATTTTTCACTTCTGTTGTGTAAAAAGCCTCATCCAACGGCAGATAGCAGCGCTCTGGTTGTTTCGTTATATTAAAAAATGTAACACAGATGCAGTCGATCGACCCGGCTGGCGAACACAACTGGCTCAAAGGAACTTGCAGCACAGAAATTAGGCGTTAAGTTGAGGGAGTTTTCGGCATCGGAAAGCTTGATCGACAAGTTAGAAGGTAGAATCACGGCAAGAGTCAAACAGACTCAGAGCGCAGCAGAACCGAGTACAATGGCTCTGTGTTTGAAAAAGAAATAAGACAAATCGGCGCCAACTACCGGACTCGACAAACAATTATTTCCCCGGCTGTAGAACACAAAACGATCGGTCAATATTTAGAAAAGCGGATTGACAGGTGAAACGAAGGTCTTTGCTATTGGGGGCCGCCACCCTAACTTTAAGTCAATTGGCGGCAGGGTGCGACTCGAAGCCCATTCTCAAAATTCGATCGCTCAAAAACGGTATTCCGGCCCAACTGGTAAGCAAATTTAGCCGCGATGTACAACCGTCTCCGCTTTTGCAGGTAACGCAAGAAGGACAATTAAAAGAATTATTCGCCCTGTTGCAGGAGTGGAAACAGGTTCCCCAATCAAAAAATCAAGCTAACTTGGTGATGTTGGGAGATTACTGGCTGACTTTGGCAATTAGGCAAAAATTGATTAAGCCCATCGATCCTGCTAAGTTGCCTAATTGGGCACAATTGCCCGAAAGGTGGCGAAATTTGGTAACGCGAAACGATGACGGTTTCTTAGATGCGAGAGAAAACGTTTGGGGTGTACCTTACCGCTGGGGAAGTACGGTAATTGCCTATCGAACCGACAAATTTAAGGCTTTGGGGTGGACTCCGACAGATTGGAAAGACTTGTGGCGATCAGAATTGCGCGATCGAATTTCTCTGCCGGACAGTGCCAGAGAAGTTATCGGTTTAACATTAAAAAAACTCGGAAAATCTTACAATACGCAGCAATTAGATCAAGTCCCAAATCTTAAAAAAGAACTCGCAAATCTGCACCGACAAGTTAAACTTTATAGTTCTGACGCTTACCTGCAACCATTAATTTTAGGCGATACTTGGTTGGCCGTAGGTTCCTCTGGGGACTTGCTGCCGCTGCTGCAAACTCAAAAGGATATTGCTTTAGTAATTCCAGTTTCGGGAACTGCACTTTGGACAGATTTGTGGGTAGAACCAGTATCAGGGAATCCAGTTTCTTTAGTGGAAAAATGGATTGATTTTTGCTTACAACCTCGGGTTGCTCCTCAATTATCTTTGCTGGCTAAGGCTAGTTCGCCGATAATTGTCGGTATGAAACCCGAAGATTTGCCGGAAGCTGTTCGCACTAATTCTGTGTTGTTGCCGGATGCTAAGATTCTTGCTAAGAGCGACTTTATGCTGCCTTTTGGGGATGCTGGTATTGCCCAATATCGATCGCTCTGGCAAGAAACTAGGCAAGTAGTGAGAACTTAAAATGTAGAGTGCGTCAGCTCTTGATTTATCGATTATCCAGAAAATTACTCGCGGCTGACGCACCCTACTAAAATCCTTTCACCCTTCCTCGAATACCCGGATTTGAAAGAGATTCTAACTCAATCCGACAGTTAAGCCGATCGCCCTTGCACGAATAAACTGCCAAAGCAGTGCCTTGACGGTTGCAAACTCGCACATTGTAACCATAATCGTTGGCGACAGTGCCAAAGCGGTTAACAAACTGATAGCGTTCCATATAATCGAGCAAACTCCAAAGTTGGCGATTGACTATGATAATTACCCAAGTATTGCCGGGATCTACAAACCAGCGATCGAGCAATTTGCCGCCATAGAGTTTTTGAGCTAACCACAGACTTGGCACGCTTTTTTCTGTTTGCGAAAGCGGGGGCGACGGGAAATTAGCAGCGTTGCCAGTCGGGCAGACTGGCTGCTGGGAAAATACCGCATATTGCTCACACAGCAAGGCTCCGAGGCACGCAGAAACCGCAATCAGGAACAAAAATAAACTTTTTGTCAAAATGCCGTGCCTGCGGAGGTAAACTTGATTTTTGTGGCAAAAATTGTGGTAATTCATAAATTGGCAAGGGCCGGCTTTGTACAAAACTTATCTGTTAACATCGAGTCTTGTAAAATAGGTTGGTAGTGAGTAATTTAGTGTTCAGGAAATTAGTTGTGAGGACTGAATTTCTTACTCCGAATCGGCGCAAGAGTTCTTAAAATTCCGATCGCCTAAACAATGAAGCAGGCAGACAAACAGTAAAAGTAGAACCGCAATCTAAATCGCTAGTAACTTCAATATCGCCGCCCATCATCTGACAAAAGCGCTGGCTGATAGTCAGTCCCAAACCAGTACCGCCGTACTTGCGAGTAGTTGAATTGTCGGCTTGAGTAAAAGGTTGGAACAGTCGCTCTTGCTGCTCTGGTGTCATGCCGATGCCCGTGTCCGTCACTCGGAAAATTAAAAATTCTGCATCCAAAATTAACAGTTGAGCCACTCTCGGTTGATATTTATTTTTTAATTCTTCACTGGTAATTCTTTCTAAAGTAAGCACGATCGTCCCACTAGCACAAAACTTAGCAGCATTGCTGAGCAAATTCAGCATTACCTGCCGCACTTTCATCAAATCGCCGTGCATTGCGCCGATATTGTCAGAACTCAATACTTGCAAAGTATTGCCGTTTTTATCCATTAGCGGTTTGATAGTTGTTACCACCTCCTCGATTAAGCCGCCGACATCGAAGCTTTCGAGGTAAATCTCCATCTTGTCAGCTTCAATTTTGGAAATGTCTAGAATGTCCTCTATCAGCCGCAGCAAGTGTTTACCAGCAGTGCGAATTTTGTCTAAATCCGAGACTAACTCTAAGTTGCCTAACTCTTCGGCATCTTCCACCAGCATATCGCTGTAGCCGATAATTGCATTGAGGGGAGTGCGTAACTCGTGGCTCATGTTTGCCAGAAAAGCACTCTTGGCGCGGTTGGCGAGTTCTGCTGCTTCTTTAGCCAACTGCCATGCTTCCTCAGCGTCTTTACGTTCAGTGATATCCCGCAGTGTCGCCACCACCGCTTCGACGCTGCCGTCTGTCGCACAAACCGGACTGAGAATGTACTCGTAGTCGCGGGTTCCCCAGCTTGCCGTGGGGACAATTACTTCGCCTTTCACGGGTTCGGCTGTGGCAAATATGCCGTGGCATTCTTGGTGAACTCGCTGCATAATTGTTGGCGACCAGCCTAATTCCTGCCAGGTTTTGCCAATCATTTCTCTGGGGTTCATGCCGGCAGCTTGAGCCGCGGTGCGGCTGACATAAGTGTATTTTCCCGATCGATCTACTAGAAAAATTAGGTCAAGAGAAGCGCCGAGAATGCCGTCAACTGTTCTGGCGTGTCGGGCTACCTGAGCCGTCATTTGTCTGACTGTGATGGCCCCGCGGACTCTGGCGGCGAGTTCAAACCGCAAGAGTTCGTTGGCTTGTTTGAGGAATAGGGTGCGCTGTTCGACTTCTATTTCTAGTTCTGCTTTGGCTTTTTCTAGGGTGAGTTCGGCAAGTTTGTGATCGCTCACATCTGTAGAAATTGTACCGACTGCATAAGCTTTACCTTCGGAGTTGCAGAGAGGAAATTTCAGAGAAATATAAGTGTGCGGGCCGTCGTCTTGAGGGATGATTTCTTCGATGGTTAGAGGCGAGGAGGATTCGAGAACTTTCAGGTCGTTTTCTCGCAAGGCTGCTGCTTTGTCTTGGGGAAAAATATCGCCGTCAGTTTTCCCTGTTATTTGCTCTTTTGCGATGTCGAACAAATTGTCAAAATGGCGGTTGGTGAGCAGGTATTTTCCGTCAACATCTTTGATGTAAATTACTGCTGTTGAGTTGTCTAAAATCGCTTGCAGCAGTGCTTCGCTCTTTCGCAGGGCTTTTTGAGTGTTTTGGCGATCGAGTATTTCTGGCTGCAATTCCAAGTTGAGGCGATTTAAGTCTTGCCAAGCTTCCTGGACTAAATTTAAGGCGATCGCGCTTTTTTCTAGTTCTGTATTTACCTGCCGCGACTGGTTTGAAACGGAGTTTTCGGGCAATTCTAGGGGTTGGAAAGCGAGCGGGATGTGGGGATTTGCGATCGGCCCAGCGCCCGCCAATTTTTTATATCGAAAATCTACGGCTAATTGACGATCTAAACTCGATTTTTTAAGAAATAAATCGGGGAATTCGCCGAAATTTAAATTGTCATAAATTAGATCAAATTTCCGGGATCGCTGCGGCGGTTCGGCGCTGGAGTTTGATGCCCAATTCCCGTCTACTGTTGATAAATCTGAGTTAGCGGGTTTGGCAATCCGGCGAGTGACGGCAACTCCCAAGGCAAAGGGGACAACGGCAGCCGCAGACATTGCCAGCAGCCAGTTATTGCCCCACCCAGTTGCGATCGAGGTTTTGGGGATGAATCGCACTAAAATTGCTGCGGGTTTTCCGGCTAAATTGCCGAGGGATTTGGCAGCTACTGCATAAGTTTGACTGCCTGTTTGTACGTTTCCGGCGACTGGTTTGCCGGCGGCGGCGAGTGCAGATTTCAGCAGCGATTTCTGTGCCAGCAAGTCTGGTAACTGTTGGTTTGTTGTAACTGCTTGCGAACTTGCCAACACAAATTTGCCGTCAGCCAGCGGTGCGTAGATAGCCTGATATCCGCCGCCTTGTAATTTGAGGGTTTCGGTGCTAGCAACTGCCGAAGTTTTGCTGATAATTTTTCCTAACACTAAGGCAGCAATCACTGTCTGATTTTTGGGATCTTTTATGGGAATTGCTGCGTAGTGGAGGAGAACAGGGCGATCGCCTTTTCCGGGTGGCAAAGATCCCAATTGTTCCTGAACTTCCGATTTGCCAAGGATTTCGCTGGCGGTAATTTGCTCTTTTGCAGCGAATACTCGATCGACTATTTTTTGCAGGTTAAAACTTTTTCCCTTCTGGTTGGAGTTGACGCTAACCACTATCTGCCTGTTTTTTCCCACTAATGCCGCGCTGTCTATTTCCCCTGTTTTGACTTGATTTTCTAGAATTTGATTGACAGATTTTTGCCAATATGATATTTTCTTGCCGCTGTTGTAAGCTAAGGCTGTTTGGGCGATTGTTTTGCTGTCAGAGGTGTTTTGCAAACGGTCGGCGGCGCGATCGAGTTGGAGATTGTAGTTGATTTCACTAAGGCTCAGTTCGGATTTAGCTTGATTTTGCAGTTGATTGCTTCCAACTGCTGATGTTAGCCAAAGTGCTGCTGCCGTTAGTCCGACGGGCAAGATTGTTTGTAAAGTCAGCAGTCCGATTAGCTGTTTTCTGGTAACAGATAAGTTGTAGGTACAAGGCTTGAAAGCTGCTTTCAATCTTCTTTCGGAAGTCGCAACTTTAGCTTGCTGCAGACAATTTTGCTGGCTGTCGTTTAACTGAGTATGAGCCATAGTAGTAGATGGTGAATCGGTTATAGATGATAGGCCATCAATTAATCGGGAAGGCAATCAATTTTAGATTTTAGATTTTAGATTTTAAATTTTAGACTTCGGCGTGATCGGTCAGTTGAACGATTTTAGATTTTATATCGAGTTCGGTTAATTACTCATCATAAAATTATTGCCTCTCGCCGCCGCCAACCAAGCAAGAAAATGACTGGGGGATTCTCAAAAAAATCAGTTTCTCCCTGTTAATCAGATTGTGTTATTTAGTTGTTTTTACATATAATAATTTCGGCTCCTATTTAAAGTGTGTTGGGATCATCCAAATGAGTGCTTTCACTGGAGTGTTCGCGGTTAGATTTAGGCTTTGCTGTGCAAGGTACTCGCACTCCTCAAAAACGCTTTTTGCAAAATCGGGATGCTCCCACATACAGTCCTAAAACGAAGTAGTTTATCGATCGACTGTATCGTAAATTCAGTTAAACTGAGATGTTGCACCATTCTCAATAAGCCTTGTAGGGGCGGGCTCTGGGCCCTCCCCACAAGAAAATGCACTTTTTGTGGAACAGGCCGGAAAGCCTGTTAAGCGAGAATGCTGGAAGATTTCAGGTTAAACCAAAGTTTAGCGTAATTATTGCAACACTTAGATACGCTCGATCGGCTTTTCCCTGCTTTACCTTTTTTTCAATCCCACAATCGCCTGCCTGCTTTGCCACCCAGTCGCTGGTGTGTATCTTTGAGCAGGCTTGGGATGTCTAACTCTTCGGGACACCGGGGCAAACATTCGCCGCAATCGGTGCAGCGGTTGCCTTTGCTGCCGGCAAACCAGTGTCCGGCATTTTCAAACATGGCGTAGCGGTATTTGCCAAAGTCAGTCATGTCGCACCCGACGGCGAGATTGCGGAGTCGCAATACTTCGGGAATGTTGATGTTTTCCGGGCAAGGCAAACAGGCATAGCACTGGCTGCATTTGTCGGTTTTCAAAGTGTCTGCAATAGCCGATTCTAGCCGATCGAACGCAGCGATTTCGGCGTTGGTGAGGGGAAAGTCGCGATCGCAATATTTCAGAGGTTGCTCTAATTCTGTCGCATTTGCAGGGCCCACACTCAAAGTCCCAATCCTCGTATCGCTGAGTAAAAACCGATAGTTTAACTCTAAGGGCGAGAAAGGCGAGCACAATTTTGCGAGAGTTTCCGGGGGCGTGTAGAGTTGCCCTCCTTTATCTGCCGGGGAAATGATGAAAACGCCCATATCTTTGTCTTTAGCGAGTTCAATTGCCGGGGCGTTGCGCTGAAAAAAATAGTAATAATGCAGATTGACAAATTCAAACCAATCTGTATTGATTGCAGCCAAAATCAGATCCAGAGGCCCGTGAGTCGAAAAGCCGACGTGCCGAATCCGACCATCAGCCAGGGCTTGGCGTACAGATTCCATGCAGCCTGTGGGCGATCGCACCCAAGCCAAATGTTCCCAAGTATTCAAACCGTGAATTGCCAGACAATCGATATAGTCTAAATTCAGGCGTTTGAGGGATGCGTCGATGCAGCGTTCCATTGCTGCTGCATCCTCGGTTGGGGAAATTTTTGTAGTGACGTGGAGGCGCGATCGATCGACACACAAACCAGCCGAAAGGGCCGCGCCAAGATATTCCTCACTGCAACCGTAACCCGCCGCCGTTTCCAGGTGATTGATTCCCTGAGACACTGCCTGCTGTACAGTCTGACAGGCAGTTTCCTCAGAAGCCAAATAGCGCATGGTTCCCAAGGAAAATACAGACAGGTGCAACTCCGTTTTGCCAAACCGTCGATAGCGCATAAAGTTTAGGAAGTTTCGCCCGGGCTGAAGCCGCTTCTCTTAATCAAATCCTCTGGACGGAGGTTTGAGATAAATTCCCGGAAGGCCCGGCGTTCTGCCTCATCAGCATCTCGATCGACCGGTATCGAAGCATCGGCGACGACTTCTTCCATCACCCAGATGGGGCTATTCGTACGCAGGGCTAGAGCGATAGCGTCGCTAGGTCGGGCATCGATCTCTTTTTTAACTTCTCCCTGACGGACGATCAGCACGGCATAGAACGTGTTATCTTGCAGCGAGTGAATAACTATGCGCTCCAAGGTAAGACTCCAGGCCTCTAAAAAATTGACCATCAGATCGTGAGTTAAGGGCCGAGGAGGCTTGTGGCCTTCGATCGCGCTAATAATAGCCTTTGCTTGCTCCTGACCGATATAAATAGGCAAAGCCCGTCGCTCAGTAGCGTCTCTCAATAGGACAATAGGACTGCGCGTGGCTGCATCTAAGGCAATTCCAGCGACTTTCATTTCAATCATTCGATCGGCCTCATAGAATTAAGAAACTGTAAGGCAGTAGAGAACTTGGACATAAAGATCACCTAAATCCAGTATGACTTGATCTTCGCCGGAATCTGCAACAGATCTGGGACTATCGATTTTCGATTTTCGATTGACTCGGGGGGAGAGGGGGACGGCAAAACCTCCTGTCTCTGGTTTGTCTCTATGGTTTCATGTAAATAAGCGATCGACTACGGAAAAATACTTATGTTTACAGGACTAATTCAATCTCTGGGAAAGCTGAAGTCGCTAGGCAACGATTATTTCCAAATTTCCTGCACATCAAACAACTCCTACCAGATTTTACAAGATTTAGCCATTGGGGACAGCGTAGCCGTGGATGGAGTCTGTTTGACGGTAGTGGAAGTTCTGCCTCAAGGTTTTGTCGCCGTCGCTTCCCCAGAAACTCTCCGCCGCACTACTCTGGGATCATTCCCCGATGCTTTGGTGAACCTAGAAACCTCCCTGCGGGCCGGTAGCAAATTGGGGGGACATTTTGTGACGGGGCACGTAGATGCGATCGGCACTTTAGCCACATCAACCCAAACAGCCAACGCTTGGGAGATGCGGTTTACTGCCCCACCAGCTACCAATTCGGGATGGCAGCGTCAAATCGCACCTTACATCGTTTCCAAGGGCAGTATCGCCGTCAACGGCATCAGCTTAACCGTGGCAGATTGCGATGCTGACGGCAATTGGTTTGAAGTTGCTGTTATTCCCCACAGTTTTGGTGAGACAAACCTCAGATATTTGCAACCAGGAAGTTTAGTTAATTTAGAAGCAGATATTCTGGGCAAATATGTCGGCAAATTTCTCCGCAGCGGCTCAAAATCCCATCCCGAACCGTGGGAAGAAACCCCGGCAATCAACAGTTTGGGAACAATTACACCAGAATTCTTAGCAGAACACGGATTTATTTAATCAATGAAACAATAAAAATCCTGGCTCAACGAAGTAGGTGTGGGCTGGGTCAGCCACGAATTCTTTTATCAATAATTGACTGCTCTGAGCTAACGCACCTACTAACTGCGATCCATCAATTAAATTCTTGTAACTTCTGGAGCTTTTCTTTGCTATCTTGGATTTTATCAATTAACGTCTCCTTACCTCTAAAAATCTAACTTTTAGTTGTAGTCTATCACCCTTCTCTTGGTTTGGAAAACTCATTGAAACGTGCTACATACCATTGACTTTGAACAGAGAATGCGGTAAATTGTTATTAGGATTTTTTTAGCTATCTCTTCCACCGACTGTGTAACTCCTGACTGCGACGAGTGTAAGGTAGAGCTGACAATCTATAAATCAAAAAAAAATTTGAAAAACCTTGTTAAAAGCCAATGCAGCCAGATTCTCAAAAATCCCCCAATTTTCCTCTCGTCTCAGTCATTATTCCTGCATACAACGCTGAGCCATTTATTGAAGAAACGGTGAAATCTGTTCTCGCTCAAACTTATCCAGCAATTGAAGTTTTAGTAGTCGATGACGGTTCCCAGGATCGAACCCCTGAAATTGTAGAAAAAATTGGCAAGAAAGATTCTCGCGTCCAGCTTCTGAAACAGCCAAATTCTGGAGTCGCTGCTGCTCGAAACTTAGGAATTGAAAATTCGAGAGGAGAATATATTGCCCCCATTGATGCCGATGATATTTGGTATCCTGAAAACATTGAAAAACAAGTTCAATGTATGTTAGAGGGAGGAGCAGAAGTAGGGGTGGTTTATTCCTGGACAGTGGACTTGGATGAAAAAGGATTGCTAACAGGAGGATTCCGGTCTTTTAAAATTGAAGGTGACGTGTACGCGACCCTAATCTGCCACAACTTTATAGGAAACGCTAGTGCTTCTCTGATCCGTCGCAGTTGTTTGGAAAAGGTGGGGGTTTATGACAAGACATTGAGGCAACGGAATGCTCAATGCTGTGAAGACTGGGACTTGTACCTGCGGATAGCAGAGCTTTATCAATTTCGAGCCGTGCCGGAATTTTTAATTGGCTATCGCAGGATGTATAACACTATGTCTACCAACTATACGACAATGGCGAAGTCTCACTCTTTGATGCTGGAAGCCGCTAAGCAACGGCATCCCGAAATTCCAGATTTTCTGCATCGATTATCTAATTTTTTGCTGTACTTAGCGAACAAAAGCAGCCGCAACGGCCGCGATCGCACCACGCTATTTTGGTTATTCCAAGTTTTAAAAACTGACTGCATCTCACCCTTATCCCGTTCTGGCTTTTACAGAGTATTAGAAAAGAACTTTTTAAACCTATTATCCCCGTCTTTGCAACATCAGGAGGCTCTAGATGCACCTGTGAGAGTAGAAGATACGCCATCCTCTGAGAACCAATTGATCAGCCGCGAGGTGTTGGTAGAGAGCCGGCGCCAAAATATCGAATTAATGGTAACGATAGGGAACATTTTTCACCGTTCAATTTCCCTTATTGTCAAGCGAAATCCAACAAATATTGACACGATCCCTCAAGTGAACCTTACCGCCACGCCACCGACAAAGGCTGAGTTGTATGAATGAAAAAGAAAATTCAGCCTATTAAAACGTAACTGCGTTGCGATGAGCAGTTACCAATTTTTCAAGCGATATAGCACCGACTCAGTATTAAAATCTTTCCCGAAAACGGGTTGTAGCGGGCCCTGGGGACTTGTCAGCCAAGATAAAGCTTTTCTGGTAGCTGCGTTTGTATCAGTCAGGGGCCCGAATCCCACAGTCCTAATTTTATTTTGCCGCAGGTTGTCAATCCATGCCGAAAGTTGATCGGCTCTAAACGGCACATATAAAACTTGTCTGTCCAAATTTCTCCCGTAAAACAGGTAGCTGCGCGAACTTAAAAAGAAGCCTATTCTTTCATCTGGCACTGTATTTTTATCAATATATTCGTAAATGCCGCGATACAGCTCGGTGCGTGCGAAATCTCGCTTTTCCCTCCAATGACCAATTACTATCAATCCTATACAGACACCAATTATCACTATGTAAATTGATTTTCTTCGGCTTGGAAATACATGATTCAGCGATCCGAAGCCAGGATTTATTTTCAACAATACCGCAGCCACAGTCACTGACACAATATAAAATATCGGATATGGTAATATATATTGCCAACTCGGAGCTAATATTTTCCAGATACTATTAATAGCTTCTACTGGGTTAGACTTAAAATTGTCAATCAACAAACTCCCCCAAACAATGCTATCTCCGGTGAAAGAAGCATTTTTAATATAATCAAAAATTGTGTTGCTAGTAATTCCGAACAAACCACTAACCAAAACCACTGCCATAACAACTAGATTTGGAGTTTTCAAGAGAGTTGCTGTAGCTGCTGCTGCGACGGCGAGTACGCTTAAAAAGGGAAATCCGTATCTGAGGTTAAAACCGAGTATAGGGCTGAGTTTACCGATCGACTCTCCGACAGTACCGGAGGTGTAAGGTGTAATTAGGTACAGAATTCCTGTACTGGCGAGAAGTACAATTAAAATAATATTATTTTGATTAATTCTTCTGGTTTTACCCTGGATAAAAGCCAGAGGTGCTGCCAATACCTGAAGCGCGATCGCCACAAAGGGCAGTTGCAATCTAATGATAATTTGTAAGCCGACAGTTTGCCAGTGGGAAAAATTGCTGGGATTAAATTGAGCTGCTAAAGTGCTTTGCCAAATCTTTAGAAGTGGCGAAGCGGGTGGCTGCTGTACCGGAGGTGTTAGCCCAGGTACGGGAGACGGTAAGGGAACAGGCTCTAAAGGAATTTTAATATCGCCGACTTCGCTGACAGGATAATTGATTTGCAGCAAGTTTCTCGCATACCAAAAAGCTCCTAAAAGCAAGCAACAAGCTACGCCGCACAGCAAGACTGGTTTAAGAAAGTGGGGAATTCTAAATTTAGCTGATGTAGATTTTTTATTAACCGCGAATCTTTGAATTTCTAATATTGCTAATCCTCCTAAAAGTGAGGCAGCATAGACTATCCCAGTGATTTTTATTCCGGCTAGCATTCCTGTGGCTGCCAAAAATAGGGATAGTTCGGATTGCGATCGGCTGCTATGATATGATAAACCTAGATACAAACCGACTGTAAATATTGCAGCTAGCGGTAAGTCGGGGTGAATGGTGTTAACTTGGTTGAGCATCATCGGTACTGTCAAGACTAAAGATGCTGCTGCCATACCGTGAAGTCGCGTTGCTCCAAATTTTACGCTTAATAGATAGACTGCAATTCCCTCAAGTACCCACGCAATTAGCAGGGGAGAAGCTGCTAGAAAATCTTCTCCGAAGGGGAGTACACACAAAGCAGATAAAACGTGCCAATTGTAGGGATATACTCGGGCTTGTTCTTGCTCAAAAATCCAATTACCCGCAGCATCTAATAATGTAAATGAATTGGTTTGATACCATCGGGCGATCGCAGGCAGGTGAAACCACAATGAATCATAATTGGTTGTGGGTTTGGTTGCCAGAGTTTCCAACAGCACAACTCCTGCAACAGCGGTGGCAACAATAATTAGGCGTTCGGATTTGCCCAAAGGTTGCTTTAGTTGGGGAATCTGCCACTGCGAGAAGGTAAAAGTTTTGTGGTTTTTTGGATAAATCAGGATGAAGCCGATCCCACAAATCAAAATTTCTGCTATAATCACCGCAGCAATATTTAGTCGATCGGCACTTCCTAAAATCAAGCCGATACAAACTTGTGCAATGCTCCATCCCGTCAGGTGTACGAGGAGAAAATGGGGAAATGAATAGTTATTGTTTTCTTTCTGATTCTCGAAGGCAAGAGACAAGCTTAAGGGAATCGGCCCGACTACAATAATCAGAAATAAAATTAATTCCCACAAATGCTGCGCTATTAGCATAAGCTGCAAGTTACCATTTTTTATCAGTTTTTCCTCGTTACCCCAAAGAGCCTGGTAACGAGGAAAAGCAACGAACACGCGAACTCGTTGCACAAAACATAAATTTTCTTGTGGGGTGGGCTTTTCGACCGTTCCACAAGAAATTTAATCTAGCCAATCCCCAATTTTTACCTGTTAGCTTGCTTCTGAGGTTTGGGTTTGACTGCTTCAGTACCTTTGGGCTTAGAAGTGTCAGCTTTTAACAGTTCCGGGAATGGCGGCTGGAGGTTGTGAACTTCGATGTCCATTCCCAGCGGCAGAGGTGGAAGCTGGGGCAGATCGTTTTCCAAATCCTTGAGTCCGCTAGCGGTTTGTATTTCCACCATTTTCGGCATTTGCGGTACTTTGGCGGTTTCCAAACTGCCGATCATTTTTGCCAGAGCGAATTCTAGCTGAGAGCCCGGGTCGATCGCCACCCAACCCTGGTCAGTCATTTGCCGAACCTCGAAGTGGAGGTGAGGCCCTGTAGACATTCCCGTACTGCCGACGCGGCCGATAGTCTCTCCCTGTTTCACCCACTCTCCCGGTTTCACAAACAGTTCCGAAAGGTGAGCGTAGAGAGTTTCCTGAGACTTTTTGCTGTGGTTGAGAACCACCGTCAAACCGTAGCCGCCCAACCAATCGGCGATCGCCACTTGACCTGCATAGGCTGCCAGTACGGGCGTTCCCATCGGGGCTCCCAAGTCAGTTCCGGTGTGAAACCTGCCGTAGCCCATAACCGGATGAGTCCGCCACCCAAACGGCGAAGTAATTGCCGAAGCAATAGATAGCGGAAACAGCAAGCTGGTGTTGCCATTTCCGGGCCGGCCTGCGGGACGCGGCGTGAGATTATAGTAAGCAAAACCGGTATTGCTGCCGCTGCTGACACTAACCGCACCGACTTGAACCGGCCCGAGTCCCATGCTGGGCGCTGGAGCGCCGCCGTAAGATGCAGATCCGGCATAATACCCAGCGTCTGCGGAGTATCCAGTGTCTGCCGAGTAGCCGATGTTTGCGGAGTATCCAGTGTCTGCCGAGTATCCTGCGTCTGCCGAGTAGCCGAGGTTTGCGGGGTAGCGCGGGGGTGCGTAGGCAGATTCAGGCGGATTTGAACCCTTCCAAACCTGGCTGCCTATTTGTTGAACGGCTTGACCGATTTTACTGACAGGATTTCCGCTACTATTTCCTGCCACAGTTTCCCGAACATTGTCTGGAATGCTTTCTGGCAGATTTCGAGGAGGAGGGGCTGCAATATAGCCGTTGTCTGCGATCGGAGGTTCCGGGCTGTAGTTGGGTTCTCCGGCATCGGCCGTCACCGGCTCGGAAACCGGAGGAGGCGCGCACCAACCGCCACCTCCTTCGCATCCGGTCGATCGTTCTGCAAACTCTATACTTGTTGGCGCTTCGTACTCTTGGTACTCGCTGGTAGCGCCAATACTGTAGTCTGTTTGGTCGATTTCAGCGTGGGCTGGGTTAACTGGCGCTTCAAAAGGCGGCTCCTGGGCCGTCGCTTCTGGCAGGGGAATCAGCGCGGGTTCCGGCAGATAATATTCGGTGGGAGGTGGTTCGCTGGCGTACTCCGGCTCTGACGGCGGTGCGGCATCGAAAGGCTCGGAGGGCGGAACTTCTGCCTGCGGTTCAGGGTAGGGTTCTGGCGACCCTTGGCTAAATTCGGGTTCCGGGGGCGGGAGAGGAGCTTCAAATAATGGCTGGAGGTCTGCCGCGCCGGGGACAGCTTGTTCGGCTGGCGGAGTTTCGGCTTGAGCCCAAACTAAGCCTTTGCTGAGCAGTCCCAGACTGGCAAGGCAACCCAGTCCCACCAGCAGTGAGCGATCGGACAAAAGGCGCGATCGAGTCCGGGCGCCTGTAGGGTTCTTTTTTTGCTGTTTGGTGTTCAAATGGGCTGTTATTTGCTTGTCTGGAACTGGTTTCACGATTTTTTTTCCCAACTCAACAGGGGGCACAAGGATCTCGAAGTCAGGATCGAATGTATGGCAATCCTTGTCTTTATATACAGGCCTAACTGATTTTACCGGGCTTGAGGCAATTTTTTTTGCACATAGAACAAGCTCAAATGCCTTACGCATTCTCTCGCGATCGATATCCGGTTTTTTTGATCCCGATGGCACTTGCCTAGAAGTCTGTGACGGCCACACTGATGATAGCGCTTTGGTGTTCGTATATGTTAATTAGTTGCCTATATTTCTCGGGTTATGCAAAATTTCGGCGCAGTAGGTTCTCCTAAAACCGCCGACTCATCCCGATTTTTTCCTGAAACCTGGCCCTGCCTTTAAACTTCGCGGACAAAATTTTTGATTGTTTAGAATACAAGCTAAATGATTCGCTTGGGTAAGGATAGGTTTCATGACTGTAGCTGGCGATCGCTTGACAAATTTTCCTGAGTCTGAATGCGCCGGAGGACCTGACGGTATCAGTTGGGACTGGCAGAGTTCTGAAGGCTTGCCCTATCTGACTTGCAGCTTGCTTTCTCGCTGGTCTCACGGCTTTTTTACGCGCGATTTCTCGCCCCTGGGGCCGATCGATCTGACGGCAGTTCTCGAACCGGGAGCTAAGGTTTACCGACTCCAACAGGTACACGGAAATGCGGTACTCAAAACGAGTGATTTGTCCCCGGTTGTGGCTCCGGCCCCGGAAACCGCTGCCCCAAGCTATGCTGAGGCTGATGGCTTGGTGGCAGCTCGAGAATTGGAGGCGCTCTGGGTTTGCTCGGCTGACTGTGTGCCGGTGCTGATTGCTGACGATCGCACGGGCCTGGTTGCGGCAGTTCACGCGGGTTGGCGCGGGACTGCTGCTAAGATATTACCAGAGGCGATCGCTCAACTTGTGGCACAAGGCAGTCAACTAGAAAATCTGAAGATTGCTATGGGGCCGGCGATCGCTGGAGAGGTTTACCAGGTATCTGTGGAAGTAGCAGCGGAACTGGGAGCCACTATTGCTCCTAAGAGTGCCGCTAGTGCGACAGCCGACGGCATTTTAGAGTTTTTGCACCAACTGCCGGAAACGCCTGTCTTAGCCGATCCAGAACCGGGAAAAGTACGCTTGGATGTTCGCCTCTGCAATGCTCTGCAATTGCAGCAGTTGGGAATCGATCTTTCTCAAGTGGCGATCGCTCCTTTCTGTACTTATTCTGACTCGGCTCGCTTTTTTTCGTACCGCCGCGATCAACTTAAAAAAGTCCAGTGGTCGGGAATTGTGAGTGCCTGCGGGAAAAGTCCCTTCTGAGGGCATTTGGCAGAAGGTAAAATTTTAGACGGCCAAGATAAAAATAACAATCTTTGGATTCATTATTTTTTATTTACGAATGCCAAATGCCTTCTAGTTTCTATTTTCGTAAGGTTTGCTGGTTCCTGTTTTAAAGCACCAAAAACTAGCAGCAAAACTCTTGGGAAAGCGGCAGAGCTCCCGCCCCGCTTTCCTCTCTTGTTAAGATTGCTCTATAACGAGAGTCTTCAGCGGGTTATTACCATGAGTGAGCCAACTCCCTATCAACTGCTTGAAGTCGATGAAGATGCTTCCTTTGATGAAGTGCAAGAGGCCCGCACGCGCCTAGGCGAGCAGTACAGCGGTGACAAGAAACGTTTGGAATTGATCGAAGCAGCTTACGATGCGATCCTCATGGATCGCCTGCGGCAGCGACAGGAGGGGAAAATTAAAGTACCCGAACGCATCCGCTTTCCCGAGCGGCTGACTCCGCCACCCCCAAGCTTTACTCCCTCTCCTCCTAGTGGCAGCCCAGCTTGGTTGCAGCGGCTAATCGATACTCCTAGTCGATCGGACATTTTGTGGCCGGCTGGGGTGTATGTGGGGTTAGGCGGACTGAGTATTTATCCGGCAGCTAATGATGGTTTACTACAGTTGACTCTGGCTCTTGGGGTCGGCTCTTGTCTTTATTTTGTTAATCGCAAGGAACAAAAATTTGGTCGGGCTGTGCTGCTGACTGTGGCTGGCTTGGTTATAGGCTTGTTGCTGGGAGGCTTTTTGGGTTCTTTGGTCAGTCCGGCATTTATAACAACAGAGAAATTTATCGCTTTGTTTACGTTTTTAATTCTGTGGCTGGTCAGCGGTTTTCTGCGATAGTCAGCAGTCATTAGTCAGCAGCTATTAGTCAGCAGTTATTAGTCAGCAGTTATTAGTCACCAGCCAACCACTAATAACTACTGTGGAATCTAGACCTCTGACAAATAACATCAGCTAACAATTAATAACTAATGACTAATAACTAATAACTAATGACTAATAACTAATGACTAATGACTAATTTTTGCGACCTAAAATAATCTCAACTGCTTCGCTCAAATTGTTGGCAATTAAATCCGGTTGGTGCATTTCTAGTTGGGTGCGATCGCGAATTCCGCACAAAACACCAATTACCTTGACACCGTGCGTTTTTGCTGCTACAATGTCCGCCTCCGTATCCCCAACCATCCAAACGTCAGAAGCCGGCGGCAGTTCGGCGAGAGCTTTTGCCATCAACAGGGGCTTATCTTTGACATCCCCGGTTTTGACGTAATCGTTGGGGAGGCAATAGCAGCGGTTTTCAGGGAAAAATTGCCCTAAATTACAGCGGTTGAAGGCTTCGTCTAGTTCCCTGACGCGGCGCATGGTCAGGACCGCTAAGTCTGCTCCAGCCCGCTGCACCTTTTCGAGCGTTTCCAGAGCGCCGGGCGCTGGTCGATCGTAAATCATGTAAGGGAGCGTGTGAACGGTTTGACGGCGTTTCTGAGCAAAATCGCGGGCTTGCTCTGCATCTAATCCTGAGAGGATAGCAATTTCGGTTTCGGGAACCCGCGCGCGCTTCATGTCCCAAAACTCGGCTTTGGGGAGTTCGCGCACTGGTTGATCCGAACGCTTAGTCTCGGCGAGACAATACTGGTAAACTCGGTAGTAGCGATCGGACACGTCCATGATCGGGCCGTCAAAGTCGGTAATAAGTCTCAGCATTTAGCAGAGTATTTTTAAGCTTTTATACAAATACTTCGATACTATATCACTTACAGGTAACACTTTCTTTACAAAAATTGACACAAATACCCAGGGGAGGTAAGGTCTATAGGAATAGTGCTAATTAAAGGGAACATTTGAATTAAACTGTGCTACTTCTTAACTTTAGCGGTTGTCAGCCATATCGCTGAATTTAAAATTAAAATATGCCGCACAAATAGTGCAAACCGCTACGTATTGTTCATAAATCTCAGCCTCAATAGAGGATGATTCTGACTGCGCTTTCTCAAAAAAAAGTTGGTAAAATTAATATTTTGCCTCATTTTTAAAATAAGCAAAAAACTGCTTGGAGAATCCAAAGTGTACTGTTTGCATAAATTAGCCAGCGGTACCAGAGGGTGACATCTGCCAGTATAAAAATTTATATGAGAAATAGCAGCCAAAAAACAACTAACTTTACCTGCTAATTTTTGAGATTGATGCTCTACAACAATAACGAGATGCTTCCAATATTAACTGTAGAGAGCAGCCCAAGAAGTATTAATATTCTTCTTTATAAGCTTTTATCCTTACGCAGGATTGAATACCTCACAGTCGATCGGGAACTTAAGATTCAAGAAATATCTTTGAAAGTGCAAGAGTTTGCCGACATTCATGAGGAAGTAGGCAAAGGAAAAGACGTGCGCGATAGTTTTCCCGAACTGATTGGAATTGAAGAAATCCTTGAAGGTATTATTGAACAACGAGAGCAAGACTTTCAGTTAAAATCAATTACCAGAGTTCTCAAAGACGGCTCTTATTTGTATCTAGATTTGTACATCTTTGGTTATCATGGAGAAGCCAATGCTGACAGATTGATTATTTTATGCGAAGATGTGACCGATAGCATTGCAGCTCAGCAAAGAATGGTTCAGGCTGCCAACGAAAACAGTATTAAAGTCGATTACTTAGCTGCGACTGGCGATTATATTGACAAAATTATTAATTCCCTAGGCGATGTTTTGTTAGTAACAGCAAACTCGGGAAAAATCAAAAAAGTGAATCAAGCCGCACAGCAATTATTTGGATATACCGAATCGGAATTAGTCGGCCAATCTATATCCATGATTACCGCTGAGGAGGAATTGTTACGCAAAGTCAGCCAGCTACCTCCTGCACTTAAAAGCGAATATTGGCCTCAAGTAAAAGTAGCTTGCCAAACGAAAATAGGTTTAAAGTTGATTGTTGCGTTTTCATGCTCTACTTTCGAGACAAGCACAGGAAGCAAGTATGCAGATAGCGAGGTTATACAAAATTTTGTTTATATCGGCAAAGACATTACCAAGCAACAGCGCATAAAAAATTGTCAAGAAGCACAGTATGCTGTTACTCATATCCTGTCAGAATCAACTTCTCTAGATAGCGCAACTCCGAGAATTTTGCAAGCTATTTGCCAAAGTTTTGGGTGGGATATTGGCGAACTTTGGACGCCCACAGAGGGGGAGAAAGAAACTAGATTTGGTGCGGAAATAAAACGCGAAAAACAGCCGCTTTTGTGCCGGCCACTTTGCTGTCCGATCGAGGACACTCCTGGTTGGCGGCGAGTGGCTGTTTGGCAGGCGGCGGAGGAAGTTAGCGAGTTTGCCGAAAACCACCAGCAGATTACTTTCGCTGCGGGTGAAGGTTTGCCGGGAGCGGTTTCCAGAAGCGGTTCTACGCAGTGGATTACCGATCTTGTGGGCGATCCCAATTTCGTGCGATCGCGCTTGGCCGAGGAAGCGGGACTGCGATCGGGATTCGGTTTCCCCATTCACGCTAGGAGCCAAGTTGTAGGAGTAATGACTTTTTTTTGCCGAGAAGAACTGCCACCGGATCAAGATTTACTTCAGATCATAGCTGTGGTAAGTTCTCAATTAGGGGAATTTGTCAAGCGCAAATATGCAGAGCAAGAATTGCAAGAAGCTGAAGCTTCAATCCGATTTTTGTATGAACAAGAAAAACGCCAAAGTGAAGAATTAGCTCGGCAAAATGTAGCTTTAGAACAAGCCAAATTAGAATTACAAGCAGCTAACATGGAATTGCAGCGGCTCGCTTCGGTGGATGGATTGACTCAAATTCCCAACCGCCGCTGTTTTGACAAAAAATTGGAGTTAGAATGGCAGTTGATGGAGCGAGAAAAAGAGTCGCTGTCTTTAATTCTGTGCGATATCGATTTTTTTAAACTTTACAACGATTATTACGGGCATCAAGGAGGCGACGAATGTTTAAAACAAGTAGCCCGGATTTTAGCTAGCCACGCTCAGCGGGCAGGAGATTTAGCCGCCCGCTACGGCGGCGAAGAATTTGCGGTAATTTTGTCGCGAACTGATGTGCAAGGAGCAAAGCAGGTAGCTGAAGCAATTCGCAGCGATTTGAAAGCAGCGGCAATTTTTCATGCTGCTTCCAAGGTAAGTAAGTTTATAACTCTCAGTATGGGGATCGCTACTACTGTGCCTGCTGCTGGTTTATCGATTGAGGAGTTAATTGGACAGGCCGATCGAGCCCTGTATCGAGCTAAACTAGAAGGGCGCGATCATATAGTTAGCCTAGACTTGAAAATAGAATTTCCGGGCCCGAAAGGAGTATTTTCTGATGATTGTGAGAGAAGCTAAAATCGCTGATGCACCTGCAATTGCACGGGTTAATCTAGATACTTGGCGGACCGCTTACCGAAAAATTGTACCGACAGATTACCTAGCGCAACTGTCCTATGAAGAAGGAGAAAGGGGTTGGCAAGAAACCCTGGAAAACGTCAAAAATACTGGGGATTTTGTCTGCGTTGCTGAGAATGACTCGGGACAAATTGTGGGTTTTGCTGCGGGTGGTTGCGAGCGAACGGGCAAATATGTTTATCAAGGAGAATTATTTGCCATCTATATTTTGGAGGAATATCAGCGTCAAGGAATAGGACGGCAACTCGTGAGAACCGTTGCAAAAAAATTGGCAGAATTAACTTTGAATTCGATGCTGGTTTGGGTACTGGGAGACAATTCAGCCTGCAGGTTTTATGAATTTTTAGGAGGTGAAAAAGTGGAGGAACTACAGACAAGCAGAGCAGGAGTTGCACTCAAAGAAATTGCCTACGGGTGGAAGGATATCGCAGTGCTGATCGACACGGCCGCCTGACCTAAAAATTGGAAGTTTTATCAATCATTTATCAAGCTTCCCCTCTTCATTTGTTCCCGTTCAATTGCCTCAAACAAAGCTCGAAAATTCCCGGCGCCAAAACCTCCAGCTTGCACCTGTTTGCCGTTAACTAAAGTAACTCGGCGCTCAATCATCTCGAAAAAGAAAGTCGGTTCGGCAAAAATTGGCTGGGTAAAGATTTGCAGCAGCATCGCTGCGGGAGTATCTTCTTGCCAATCTGCCAAAACTTCAGAAGCTGCAATTGATTGCCAATCTGCGGGCACATAATTTTGCCGCTGCTGCAATTCCGAGTAGTATGTTGGAGGAACAGGCAGAAAAGGCAAACCGCGCGATCGCAAATCGGCAACAACCCCCACAATATTATCAGTTTGCAAGGCCATGTGCTGAATTCCCGGCCCCCGATTTGCGCTCAAAAACTCTTGAATTTGAGAATTAGTTGATGCGGGTTCATTAATCGGGAATTGCACCCCACCTTCAGCGTGCACCATAACTTGGCTCCGCAAAGCCGATTTCTGAGTCTGAATGTCAAAATTTTGCTGCGGTTGAAAACCTAATATTTTTTGATACCAACTAACAGCACTTGACAAATCGCCCGATTCAACATTTAACACTACGTGGTCAATCAAGGTAAACAGCGGCAGCTTACCCGAAGTTGATGGCAGTGAATGGCCGCCAATTCGCTCAACGAGCGTGTGGCTTAAATCTCCCCAGCCAGCGATTTTTGCCTGCTTAAAATAGCCTCCTGGTTTTAGGTCTTCTTGAATTGATTCCAGGATTTTAGCGCCTGCCGCCGCCGCTCTCGCTACCGCTAATTCGATATTTTTTACCCGAAAACCCACATCGGCAATCCCTGGAGGATGAAACTTCAGCCAAGTAGCAACGGGACTCGCGGGTGTCACAGGCGAAGATAAAACAAAAGATACATTGCCGCTGCTGACAACTTCAGTGCGAGTGTGGCTGTTGGCATAACCTGCTGTGGATTGAAAGCCTAAGCGGCTGACAAACCAGTCGCGGGATATTTTAGCATTTTCAACGTAGAAGTGAATGCGATCGAACTCCATAATCAATAATTGAAAATGGAAAGGGAAAAATGGATAATCGGCTGATTTTCAATGGGAAACTGTAAGGGAGGAACTGAGAAATGGATATTTTTCATGTGTTTTTTGTGCGCGCGCTTAATAATAACGTCAAAATTGAATACCCTAACTCCCTCTGAAGGCAGAAATAGGTCGGCAATTAAAAGAAACCCGGTGTTTGCGATAACTTGGATTTGACCGCGAGGTCTTCATCAAGCGGTAAGGTGTGTCCATAAGCACCCTACATAATTAGGTTCTGCGCAAGTTCTCAAACTTAAAGATGTCATATTTTTTTTGCTTTCAGCTTTCGCTGCCGAATCCTGAATGCCTTCAAATCACTCCTCAATCGCTAAAAGAACAAATGACTTTCCGGCTGAATATTAATCTCCGCCGGCACAGCTTGCGGGTCAGCCGAAAGAGCAAACATAATCGCATTTGCAGCAGTTTCGGTACTCAGCATTTTTGACCTGTCTACCTTCAAACTCACATGATCCCAAAAGGGAGAATCCACCCCGCCAAAATAGAATAGCGTAAACTTAATGCCGTAGCGTCGCAGCTCATCTGCCATGCACTTGCTGAAACCAACTACCCCAAACTTTGAAGCGCAATAAGCCGTTCCCATCGCCATCGAATGCTTGCCCAAAATCCCGACGACATTGCAAATGTGGCCCGATTTGCGCTCTTTCATCACATTCGCCGCTGCTTGAGACGTGTAAAAACTGCCTTTTAAGTTCAAGTCAAGCATTGCATCTAAATCAGCAGGTTCTAACTTGTTCCACTGCTTGAGAATTCCCGCACCGGCGGCGTTTACGAGGGCATCAATTTGTCCGAAATGCGCCGCAGCTTTGTGCATCAGCGTCTCAACTTGCGGCAAATCAGTGATATCTGTAGGTACGCACAGTACCTCTGTTGCTGAAAGTTCGCTAGCTAAAGCGTCTAATTTACTGCTGTCTCTGGCGGCGAGCACTAGCCTCGCACCCGCATCAGAGAGTTTGCGGGCCACCGCTGAACCAATGCCGCCAGTCGCCCCCACCACAACCACAACTTTGTCCTGCATATCCCTTTACATTTCTTTACGTCCAGATTGTATGATAACTCAAGTTGCTAGTAATGGGGATGCTTATATATTTTAAATTTTAATTAATTGAGGGAAACTTGCCAGCCTTTTTCGGCTTTTTTTAGCTGGAGAGAAGCGCAGGATTGCAAAAATTTCGTAAACTTTCTACCCAGATTAAAATCTTTAATTATTTGGGTGATTTGTTTGCCGTATTGTCGGTGAAATTCACTGCCTACATTGGAGAGAAATACAGAATTTTCAGGAGAGTTGCCAGTTAAGTCGCCAACGATTTTGACAAGAGCTCTTTCCAAGTCTTCCAGAGAATTAATATCTGTCAACTTCGCAGGTGGTGCCTGGTGGCTATTCAAATTTTCTTGGTTAAGTATTGGCGGTGGGGGCGGCAGTTTGACTTCAAAAAGGGTGACATAAGTTTGAGAAGTTTCTGAGGGTTTGTGGAGGGCAAAATCGGTGGGATATTTAAGAAAGATATCCCTGGTTTTAGTGCCGAGCAAATGATGAGAAACAACTTGATTTAGGACTAAGCCGTAATTTTCCCTAAATAAAGCTGAAACAGTAGAAAGTTTGATCCACTGAGTTGAGGTGCGTTTTTGCTCTTTTTTTATTAATTCTTTTAGCTGAATAACTAATTGCTCTAGGGGTGTAATTTCCGGTGTGGTTACCAGGGAATGGGTTTCGACTTGTCCGGTTTTGCTGTTTAAAACTATGATTTTATCTATTTGTTTGCGGACTTGAAATACGGTTAATCCGTGGGCTTGCAGTGTATTGCTGAGGTGAGTGAGGGCGCGATCGGACGAACAGACAAAAATCTCTTTGGCTGTGGGATAATGTACGAAAATCGATGCGCCGACTGTAGCCATTTTTAAGTCGGCGCTGTCTTTGCCGGGGGGGACGTGAATTAGTTGATAGCCCCGCTGGTGAAATTCGGCATCTTTCTTGCCCATGCTGCGCCAGTTGGCAAAGGCAACTTTGATTTGGATGGGATAGTGGCAAATTCCCTCTAGAAATTTTTCGGTTTCGATGGTGAGTTGCAAGTTTTCGACATCTAGCAGCAAGATAGCAATGCCGACAGGAAGCGGGGCTGGTTGATTGGCTGTTGGAGTTGGTGGTTCTGACGAAACTGAGTTTTCTGATTTAGCTGGTGCTGTTTGAGATTGGGCTAGCTGCTGAATTTTGGCAGATAATTTGCTGAATTGAGGTGAATTAACGAATTCTGGAATCAGCAGAATTTGTAGGTATTTTTTCGCAGTCAGCAGCAGGGAATCTGTATCGCTGGCTACTGTGAAACTTTTTGTCAATTTTCCAATCAAAACTGACTGAAAATCAGGTTTGGCCCAGGGGGTTTTCCTGTATTTTTCAGCTATCCATTCGGGATGCTGTTCCTGAATGGTAATTAGGGTTTGAGCTATATAGCGACTGATGGCGCTGAATGCGAGAGATTCTTGAGTCGCCAGCAAGGGAGTTCGATCGGGCATGACCCTCTACAATGCGGGATGCTGTTTCAATTTATCACACTTCTAGTTTCTCGCCGGGAGTCGGACGATCGCCCGCCAAATTAAACCGGCGGCAATTAATGCCAATCCTGTCAGCCAAATTTCCCTTTCCACCCAAAAAGCCAGAAACAGACAATTTCCCAAACCCACCCAAGCCAACCACTGCGGATAAAGCCTTTCGGCGGGGGAAAGTTGCAGCGCGGCGAGGTTGGTGATAGCGTAATATATCAGAACGCTAAAAGCGCTAAATGACCAAGTGGTTTTGACATCGCCGAGCAGGATTAAAAGTGCGATCGTAACTTCGACAACCACCACAGCCACGTAGGGAGTTGTCCCCGAAGGATTCAGCCGCGCCAAGACTCTCGGCATATCCAAGCGCCGCCCCATAGCCAGCCAGATGCGCGACAGCCCTAAAATTAAGTTCAGCAAAACTCCCAACATAGCGGTAATTGCGCCGACGGCTAGCAGTTGAGAAACTCCTGGAATTGGGAAACTGCGGGCGATGACTTCCAGGGGTGCAGTCGTGCCGCCTGGTTGTAAAGACAATTTATCGGCTCCCCCCACACCGGCGACAACTACTGCTACCCCCACGTAAAGCAGCATTGTCAGCACCAAAGTGAAAATTATGGCTTTGGGAATGGTTTCCCTCGGTTCCCGCACTTCCTCGCTCATTGTGGTGATGCGGGCGTAACCGCTATAAGCGACAAACATCAGGGCGGTGGCTTGGAGGATGGAGCCGATCGAGCTATCATTCTCTAGGGCGAGCCTTTCCCACCTTACCTCTGGCAAACCGACAGCAACAAACACCGCTAAGGATAGAAGTGTAACGGAGACTATGGCAGTATTGGCAATATTCGATCGCCTAATTCCCGTCAATACAATTAAAGTGAGGGCGGCGAGGGATCCTAAAGCTGTTAGGATCAGGTAAGTGCGATCGGCTACACCAACTGCATTTAAAAAATACCCCGCAAAACCTAAAGCAGCAGTAGCCGCAGAAGCCGTTTTTGCCAACAGAAACATCCAGCCGGCAGTAAAACCCAGCCAAGGATTGAGATATTTGTAGCCATATTCATAAGTACCGCCGCTAACAGGATGATTTGCCGCTAATTGAGCGCTGCTAAGGCCATTGCAAACAGCCACTAAAGCCGCAATACCTACAGCCAAAATCACTCCCGGCCCAGCAACTTCCGCTGCAATACCGATACTCACAAATACTCCGGTACCGAGGATTGATCCCAGGCCCATGAGAGTTGCGCCGAAAACACCTAACTCTCGCTTAAGAAGCGGTGAAGACATAAATATAGCGGTTTTCTTTTCATTGCCATACTGATATTAGGTTACATCGAGTAATATTTGCAATAATTCCGGCAGGGGTTTAAACCCCCGCCTCAAAAATCAAGTCCCCAGCTAGGAGGACTGAAATACTTATTGAGAATGTTGCCCAATCTGAGTCAACACTAATATCAATTCCGCTTGCATTGGAATGATTAAACCACAGAGTACGCAGAGAACGCAGAGGAAGAGAACAGAGAGATGAATAATTCTGATGCTAACGGATTTGATATAACTCAAATACTATTACTATTTCATAGTGTTCTTAAGAAGACTTTAACTGTGAGACAGGGACTTAAGCCCCTGTCGGAATATAGCGACTGAGAGAAAGGGAAGAACCCTAGTATTAACCGAAACGGCCTTGAATGTAATCTCTCGTACTCGAATTGCCCGCAGAAGTAAAAATCTTACTTGTCGGCCCAAATTCCACCAGCCGGCCGATGCGACTTTCATCAGTATTAAAAAATGCTGTGTAATCAGAAACACGAGCCGCCTGCTGCATATTGTGCGTCACAATCACAACAGTTAACTGCTGCCGCAGAGTCTGAAATAACTCCTCAATCTTCATCGTTGAAATCGGATCTAGAGCAGAACAAGGTTCATCCATCAGCAAAATTTTTGGCTTTACCGCTAAAGCGCGAGCAATACAAAGCCGCTGCTGCTGTCCGCCCGAAATCCCCTGAGCCGATTTCTTCAAATCGTCTTTGACTTCATTCCAAAGCGCCGCACTTTTAAGTGCAGATTCCACAATTTCATCTAATTCTGCTTTGCTTTTGCGACCAAAAATTCTCACCCCGTAAGCAATATTATCGTAGATGCTCAGCGGAAAAGGATTCGGTCTTTGAAACACCATCCCAATTTGGCGGCGCAAACTATTAATGTTTACTTTCTTGCTGTAAATATCCTGTCCAAAAAACTCTACTCTTCCTTTAATTTGAACCTTTCCCTCCAATTCACCAATCCGGTTGAGAGCTTTGAGAAAGGTAGATTTGCCGCAACCTGAAGGGCCAATAATCGCCGTAATTTGCGGGTGAGGAATATTCATCGATAAATTTTCTAAGACTTTGTGAGTTCCGTAATAAAAACTCAAGTCCTGAACCCGCAGTGCTGGCATTGCATTGGGGTCAATTTCCGGGGTAAGCTCGTCTAGAAATTGCTCTGTATAGTTTTCTGCTTTCAAGTTAGCTTTAGGTTTCATTATTTGCGGGTTATATTGTTAATATTTGACTGACAGATGCACTTTAGTTATTGATTTATCGGTTTTGCAAGCGTTTCCGAGTTACTGTACGGGATGCGACGCTAGCAATCAAAACCATGCCCAAAAGGACAGAGGCAGCAGTCCATGCCAATTCGTTCTGCTCCTTGTAAGGAGAGCTGGCGTAGCTATATATTAATACCGACATAGAAGGAGTCGGAGTCAGCAGTGTCTCGGGAATTTCTTTGAGTTTTGAGATAGTTTCTGCACCTATAGGAGACTGCATTATCTCGCCCAATTTATCAACTAAAGGAGGCCAAAATTGACTCGATAACGCCGTTACAATCAGCGGCGCGGTTTCGCCGGCGGCCCGGGAAGCAGCGAGTAAAATACCTGTGGTAATAGTTGGAAGTGCTGAGGGTATGATAATGCGAAACATAGTTTGAAAGCGTCCGCCTCCCAAACCAGCAGAAGCGAGGCGGTAAGAAGTAGGCACTAATTTTAATGCTTGTTCTGTTGTCAGAGCAACAACTGGAAGCATGATGATGCCGAGGGCAAAACCGCCTGCTAATGATGAAAATGCTTTGGTGGTAACGACAATTAGGGCGTAGGAAAAGACGCCAACTACGATCGAGGGAACACTACTGAGAATGACGGTGATAAAGCGAATACTATTGGCCATCGCTTTGTTTTCTCTACCAAACTCAGACAAAAATATTCCCGTCATTACGCCGATAGGCACGCTGATTAATGTCGCAATTCCCACCATTAAAGCAGTGCCGAGAATGGCATTGGCAAAGCCGTTGGGCTGGTCTTCAACTCCGACGGGGGCGGGCAAAGATACTAGCACTTCCCAGCTCAAGTGTGTAAGTCCTTCCCCCAATATTTTGTACAAAATAGCGAACAAAGGTAGCACGGCAAGAGCTGTGAGAAAGCAGGCAATAAGTGTCATTCCCCGACTGAACAAATTTCTGCTCAGTGACAGGGGGTTGTAGATTTCTGCATCCAGAATAGTGTTTGATTTTTGTGCTTGAGTCATTTTTAATTTTTAGCTCCCTTAACGCCCATTAGCTTAACCAGCAATACTGCCACTGCATTCACCAACAGAGTGATGACAAATAGAATCAAGGCTAAATACATCAAAGCGCCAATGTGCAGCGGTTCGAGAGCTTCCCGAAATTGACTTGCCAAAACCGCAGGAATTGAGTAGCTGGGAGCTAGCAGGGATTGGTTGATTTGAATCGAGTTGCCAATCACCATTGTGACGGCCATTGTTTCGCCTAAAGCGCGTCCTAATGCCAAGATTGTAGCGCCTATAATTCCTGAACTAGCTGCTGGTAATAACAGCTTAAATATTGTTTCCCAGCGGGTGGCACCGAGGGACATCGAAGCACTTCGCAAATCTACTGGAACAGATAGCAATACATCGCGGCTGATGGCGGCTACTGTTGGCAAAATCATAATTGATAACAGTATTCCTGCCGGCAGCATTCCGGGGCCTAAAGGTTCGCTGCTGAACAGGGGAAACCAACTGAAATTATCAAACAATGACTGCTGCAATGGCAACAAAAAGGGAATCAAAACAAAGATTCCCCAAAGGCCAACTATTACGCTGGGAATAGCCGAGATTAATTCAACCATGAATCCCAAGGGCGATCGCACCCAAGCGGGTAAGAAGTTCTCGCTAGTAACTATAGCTACTGACAGCCCTAAAGGAAGTGCGATGATTATGGCGATCGCAGAACTAATCACAGTGCCGTAAATAAACGGCAATGCCCCAAACTGCAACTCGCCGATATCCCACTTGGGATTCCACAAGAAGGAGAGTCCAAAATTGCTAATAGCTGGCCAAGCATCTTTAAAAATTATCGCGCTTATCCAGAACAGCGTGCCCGCTGTCGCTAAGGCAAAAGCCCATACAAACATTGTAAATCCCGACTCGATCCATAAACCTTCACCAGAAGTATCAGTCAAGTCTAATGCTGTGTTTATTTCTGTCGGTTTCCGATTCAATTTATTTCGTTTTTTTGAAATATTGGTCATACCGAAATTAGTGCTTACCAAGTGAAATATTTGCTTAAAGGACGAGGAATTATAATGGCGTGGTGGGCCCTGCGAACCTGGTTTGTAAGGTACGCACTGCGTACCTTACACAGTAAAATTAGGGCACATTAACCTGATAATTTATGAATTTTGAGTCATCGATTGAACTCGTCAACTCATAACCCCGTGCGATCGCCCCAATTAATTTCTGGCAACCACAGTCTGATTAACTGCTTGAACCACCTTTTGAGCTGTAGCTGAAGGAATCTGAGTAAACTCTAGCTGTTTGTTGATACCTTGACCTGTAGTCATCACCCAATTAACCATCTTTTTAATAGCCTCTGCTTTCGCAGCAGGATACTGTTTGTAGATTAACAACCAAGTCAAGCCAACAATCGGATAACCATCATTGGGATTGCCTTCTACTAAGCGGAAGTCTGCGGGGAATGTTTCCCCTGCTAAAGCTTTCTCTGCTTCAGCCAAGCTAGGATCTACAAATCGGCCAGCTTTATTTTGAAGAAATGCTGTTTGGAGATTGTTTTGCCGAGCAAAAGTATCTTGAACGTAGCCGATCGCACCCGCTGTATTTTTCACCAAAGCAGCTACGCCGGGGTTTCCTGGACCCCTGACAGCGGTGTCTGGCCAATTCGGTTGAGCGACAGCTTTGATGCTGCTGCCGATCGCCTGCAAGTGGTTAGCAAAAATAAAGCTAGTACCGCTGCTGTCTGCCCGTACAGCTACTCGAATTGCAGTATTTGGCAAGTTTTTAGCTTGTCCAGAAATTCCGGCTATTTTAGGATCGTTCCAGCGAGTAATCTTCCCTTCAAAAATGCCTTTCATGGCATCGTTATTTAGCCTCAGATTGGTCACTCCGGGCAAGTTGTAAACAACTGCAACAGCGCCACCAGCAGTGGGAACCGCCATAACGCCGCGTTTTACTTCGGCTATTTGCGCCGCCGTCATCAGTGCGTCGCTGCCTGCGAAATCAACAGTGCCTGCAATTAATGCTTTGATACCAGCACCGCTGCCAGTTCCTTCGTAGTTTACAGTAATTTGATTGGCACTTCTCATCTGAGAGAAGTAGCGATCGTAAAGAGGTTTAGGGAAAGTTGCTCCCGAACCGTTTAGTGTGACAGCAGCTACAGCAGAAGTAATCAACGAGAGCGAAAATGCTGCTACCGCTAGCGTAACTATAAAAGCACGCCGCCAACGTGCTGTGAAGAAAGTCATAATTTTCGTCCTCAATATTGATAGCAGGCTTTGCAAATCTCCTCCATAGGATAGACTAAAATCCCTAACTAAAGACATAGGAAACAATAAGCTTGTTTTAAATTATGGTTAATTTTAGATTAAACTTTTAACTATTAAGAAATGAGTGCAATAACAATAAGCTTGTTTTAAATTAAGGTTAACATTAGATTAAGTTTTTGACCGTTAACTGCTGCGAGTTTTATTGGAGTTATTGCGCGTAGGATTGACGCTCGAAATTAGCGACCGCCGTAAAAAATGATTTGTCCGATCGCACTCGGCTAATTCCGCACGGCTTGGCGGGCGATTTATAGCGTAGGTAGGGCCGTATTTATAAAAAAGCTAGGGAAGTGCGATCGCCAATTGATAATTTTTATTCTTCTTCTGAGCTTTCAATCTTTGGCATGATTGCCACTTGATGTTCGCTACCGATTAATATTACTTTAAAATCCGCAGATTCTGACTGGAATAATTTGATTAGACTAGAAGTATTACCCAAAAATTCTTTTACAATTAAATCAGCATGAAACTGATATTTGGCAAAAAAATATTTTTTAATTTTAGCCACAGGAATATAATCCTCTTTTAACTCAAGTTTTGCAGTTTCAATTATTTCCACAAGTATATTTTTTAAAATATCCAGCGACTCAATAGGATTGGAATTGAGATCGGGAATTATTTCTAGCAAATTTTGATTGAGAGCAACAGAATCCAAAGATACTTCACCCACCGGAGTCACTTCGTTTTCTCCTGATTCCGACAGTGCTGCTACATGGGTAGTTGTAGAATTGAAAGCCACAGTACGACGATCTTGAAAAAGCTCAGCCACACTAGAAAAGCGAGCTATGCGCTCATCAATAGATTTGTGTTCAGCCTTCAAAAACTCACCAATTTGATTAGCCAATTCTTCAAAACTAGGGACTTCCTGTTCCCTTTTGCAAGAATAGTGATTAGTATCACCCGTCAGCAGATTTTCTACAGACAACACAGCATTTTGTCGTCGCACCCGAAACACAGTCAATCCCTGATTTTGCAACTGATTGCAAAGGTGATTTAACAAACCGTCTGAAGAACAGACAAAAACTTGTTTTACATCCCGATAACGGTATAAAATAGCAGCGCCAAAAGCAATCATTTTACCGTCAGCACTATTAGCACCACCCGGAACGTGAATCAGTTCGTAACCGCGATCGTAAAGTTCAGCATCCAACTTGCCAGTAGTAGGCTTTTTCCAGTTAGCAAAAGCAATTTTAACTTGTAGGGGAGAGCCATACAAACTGGCTAAAAATTTTTCAGCATTAACGTCAAGTTTCAAGTTTTCTGCGTCTAGCAGCAAAATAGCTAGGCCCCGATCACACTCTGAGCTTTTGTCGGCGATGGCACCTTCCCCGCACCTGCTGCTAGACGGCGGTAGCAAAGCCTCAAACAATTGTTGGCAGTTAGGTTGACGCGGATAAAACTGTTGGCTGCGAGAACGACCGTTTTTACGAAATCGCTCAGGCGATCGTCGGGGATTTTTCACAATCTATCGAAGGAGTATCGGGGATTTTTGATTAACTTATCATCGCAGTTTAACTTGGGGGAGCCGATCGGCTCATAATAACAAAAGAACGTTAACAATTCTTAAAAAAATGGCAAGAGACTTGCGGGGATTCCTAAAACTACTCGAAGAACGGGGACAACTGCGCCGGATTAGCGCCTTAGTCGATTCCGATCTCGAAATTGCCGAAATTTCCAACCAAATGCTGCAAAAAGGCGGCCCTGGGCTGCTGTTTGAAAACGTCAAAGGGTCAGATTTCCCCGTGGCCATTAACCTGTTGGGCACGGAACAGCGGGTTTGTTGGGCGATGAACATGGAAAAGCCAGCAGAACTAGAAGAGCTCGGCAAAAAATTAGGAATGCTGCAACAGCCAAAACCGCCGAAAAAGATTTCGCAAGCGATAGAATTCGGCAAAGTCCTGTTCGACGTAGTGAAAGCCAAACCCGGCCGCGACTTTTTCCCCGCTTGTCAGCAAGTAGTAATTGAGGGAGAAGGGCTGGATTTGAACAAAATCCCCATGATTCGCCCTTATCCGGGAGATGCGGGCAAAATTATCACCCTGGGTTTGGTAATTACCAAAGATTGCGAAACGGGTACGCCGAATGTGGGGGTTTATCGGTTGCAGTTGCAGTCAAAAAACACGATGACTGTACACTGGTTATCGGTGCGGGGCGGGGCGCGGCACTTGCGGAAAGCGGCGCAGGCTGGTAAAAAGTTGGAAGTTGCGATCGCCCTTGGAGTTGACCCGCTGATCATCCTCGCCGCAGCAACGCCAATTCCTGTAGATTTATCGGAATGGTTATTTGCCGGACTTTACGGCGGTTCCGGCGTGCAATTGGCGAAGTGCAAAACCGTAGATTTGGAAGTACCGGCGGACTCGGAAATCGTGTTAGAAGGAACGATTACGCCGGGGGAAGTTCTGCCCGACGGGCCCTTCGGCGATCACATGGGTTATTACGGCGGCGTGGAAGATTCGCCGTTGGTGCGGTTCCACTGCATGACGCACCGCAAAGACCCGATTTATCTGACCACATTTAGCGGGCGGCCGCCGAAAGAAGAAGCAATGATGGCGATCGCGCTTAACCGTATTTATACGCCTATTTTGCGGCAGCAAGTATCGGAAATAGTCGATTTCTTCTTACCGATGGAAGCGCTGAGTTATAAGGCGGCAATTATCTCGATCGATAAAGCATATCCCGGTCAAGCGCGCCGGGCTGCTTTAGCATTTTGGAGTGCATTACCGCAGTTTACTTACACTAAGTTCGTGATTGTTGTAGATAAAAGTATCAACATTCGCGATCCGCGTCAAGTTGTGTGGGCAATTAGTTCTAAAGTCGATCCTGTTCGGGATGTATTTATTTTGCCGAATACGCCCTTTGATACGTTAGATTTTGCCAGTGAAAAGATTGGTTTGGGAGGCAGAATGGGGATTGATGCTACTACGAAGATGCCGCCGGAAAGCGATCACGAGTGGGGGGAAGTTTTGGAGTCAGATCCCGATGTGGCGGCGATGGTAGAAAGGCGTTGGGCTGAGTACGGTTTGGCTGATTTGAATTTGGGAGAAGTCGATCCGAATTTGTTTGGATATGAGATGAGGTAGGAAATCGCAACAATGTTGTCTCCTAGCTTTTTTGAGTAAAATACGATTCCTCAATTGCCGACAATACACTAGGGACACAACAATGTTGTGTCCTGGTTTTTTTGAGTAAAATACTAGAAGCACAACAATGTTATGTCCTCAGACAATCAACTCTCTTTGAATCTTCGCGAGCATTATTTTTTTTTACTGTTCCAAAATCTCAACTAAGTCTTCGATCGCAATATCAAACAGGCGAGCCATCTTATTCAAAGCTGTATAGTCTACTGTTGCCAGTTTGGGAGAATGGGCATAACTTCTAACCGTACTGTAAGGAATGCCCGATCGCTCAGAAACTTCTTTAAGCGTCCAACCCTTCTCTTGGGCTAGTTCTCGAACCCGCAATCGAATTAGACCCATCTTCCCGCTAACAAATTAGTTTAATGTTCCAAAACCTCCACCAAATCTTCGATCATCAAATCGAAGACAGCAGCAAGTTTCTGCAAAGCCGTATAGTCCACTGTTGCCAGTTTAGGAGCTTGGGCGTATTTTTTAACCGTGCTGTAAGGAATTCCCGTTCTGTCCGAGACTTCTTTGAGCGTCCAACCCTTCTCCTCAGCGAGTTCTCGAACTCGCAATCGAATTAATCCCATTTATGCTTGACAGCAGCTATGCTCATATCTTTTAATAAAGATAGTTAACAGCGATCGCCCTCCGACCTGAGAAATCTAGAGCGATCGCCTTTCATTCACCACCCACAAAAGTGGGAAGGATTTTCCTATGATACCAAAACAACC
This sequence comes from Microcoleus sp. Pol7_B2, assembly GCF_036701035.1. Classification (NCBI taxonomy): domain Bacteria; kingdom Bacillati; phylum Cyanobacteriota; class Cyanophyceae; order Oscillatoriales; family Microcoleaceae; genus Microcoleus; species Microcoleus sp. Pol7_B2. The sequence continues at coordinate 217,552 of NZ_JAUBQB010000001.1, forward strand.
GACATATCGCGATCGACTTCAACCTTGGCATCTAATTCGCCACCTCCCCAACTGTCAGCGGTTAACAGTCGCCCGTTTCGCCCGCCGTCCCGATGCCGAATCTTACTTGAACGCGCTGCGCCGCTTAATGCCGGCAGTCCCGCATACAATTGTGTTCGTAAATGCGGTGTCTGTGTTGGATGAAAACAGCGTTGCAATTCCAACACAATTGCCGATCGAAGTTTAATTGTTGAAAAGTGCGATCGCCCTTCCACAAATAGGAATTAATCTATTTGACAGGAAGTGCGATCGACCCTAATTTGCCAAAAAAAATGTTGCTAAACTGAAAATAGATTTGAGTCAAGGAGTGACATCAATGCCATCTCCCTTTCCCGGCATGGACCCGTATTTAGAACATCCCGACTTTTGGCCTGGGATATACCACTTGCTGATTAGTAAAATTTTCAGGTTTTTATCTCCCCAACTGCGTCCTAAGTATTTCGTGTCATTGGAAGTGAGAATGTATGAAACCGCTGACAATGATTTGTCCGTTATTGGCATTCCTGACGTAAACGTAATACAGCCGCAAACTGCAACAGAAACAACAGCATCAAACGTAGAAGTTGCAGCACCGCCTACACAATCATTAACAGTAATTATTCCCATGCCCTACCAGGTTCGGGAAGGCTATTTAGAAATTATAGAAAGAGAAACCAAAGAATTGATAACAGTTATTGAAATCCTCTCGCCTACTAATAAGCGCACAGGAAAAGGACGACAAATGTACGAAGAAAAGCGAGAAAAAATTTTATCCAGTCGCACTTATTTAATTGAAATAGATTTATTGCGGCGCGGTCAAAAAATGCCAGTTATTGGCAATGACATTGAAAGCCACTATAGCGTTTTGGTGTGTCGGGGAAATCGCCGTCCCAAAGCAGATTTGTACGCTTTTAACCTGCAGAACCCGATGCCAGCCTTTCCTTTGCCACTGCGATCGGGCGATACCGAACCTATAATCAATTTGCAGGAATTATTCACTCAAATTTACGACATAGCAAGTTACGACCTGAAGATAGATTATCGCAACTGGGAAGTCATACCACCGCTGTCAGAAGCCGATACAATTTGGGCAGATGCTTGGTTGCGCGATCGAGGATTGCGAGATTGATTTGGCGTGCAGCCCTTCTCTTAGTCTGCCGAGGCAGACTTCGTTTTTGTAGAAGCGATTTCAATCGCAGAATGACTTAATTCTCAAATTGCTTGAGGGCTAAACATCTTGACTTTGCATCAACCGCTGCTTCAAACGCGCCGGATCTCCCCGATCGACCACTTCGCCCTTTTCCAACAAAAAAGCCCCATCACAATAATTCAACTCATCCAAACGGTGAGTCACCCACAAAGCCGTAATCCCGCGATTTTTCACCAACCGCTGCACCGCCGCCACCAAATCCAACTGAGAATCAGGATCTAACAAAGCCGTCGGTTCGTCCAACAGCAGAATTTCGCAGTGACGGGCGATCGCCCCAGCCAGGGCAATTCGCTGCTTCTGACCGCCACTCAAAGCATAAATCGGCCGCCGCTGCAAATCCAGCAAATTCACAGCCTCCAAAGCCTCCGCCACCCTCGCCCGCACCTGAACATTAGAAAGCTTTTCCTCCACCAAACCAAAAGCCACATCCGCACCCACCGTCGGCATCACCAATTGGTGGTCCGGATTTTGGAACACAAAACCCACCCGCCCACTCAGATCAATTTCCCCCGACTGGGGGTGCAGCAGCCCAGCCATCAGCCTCAACAGCGTAGACTTGCCGCTGCCGTTAGTGCCCAAAAGCATCCAAAACTCGCCCTTCGGTACATCCAGAGAGCAACCTTGCAACACTCGATCGCCCGACGGCCAGCAAAAACCCAAATCCCGCACAGCAACGGCTGACTGGCTCATATCGGCACCAACACCCCCAGCCCTCATTCTGCTGTCATCGAGACAAAACCAGGGGATCTGCCTGTAGATGACGCCCCCGATTTCTGAGAAACCACCACCCCAGAAATCTCGCTGCTGAGTACAGCCACCTTTTTCTCAGGATTTTTCTCACAGGTGAGTTCCAAAATTTGCGGTTGGGAGTTGCGAATCGCCGCCAGCACCTGCTGGTAAACAGTCTCAGCGTCCTCCTCCAACTTCCGCTGCACCGACAGCGAGACGGGCGTATTTTTCACAATGATGTCAATGCTGAACATATAGTCTTAAAAACCTAAGTTTGGAGCTCTATCCTCAGTATATATATAGGACTTACCCGCGGAAACCCAGTTTCTTAGAAAAATCAGAGGTTGAGGCCGATATATCTACCAAGCCACCGGGCTTCTGACGCAAAGCGCAGACACTCCTATATAGTAGAAGTTCCCAAATGCAGGGCAAAGACTTCGGGGACTTCGAGGGCTTCGGGGACTTCGCACAAGTCAAAAGTCAAAAGTCGGAAGTTTTTTAATAAAAACTTGCTCTTGTAAAGAATTACCTCTATAATCGTCAATACGGTAAAGAAAAGTAAACTCTGTTCATAATCCAACTTGTTTTCTGCTAAGCAGAGGCAACGGTGGAAGACTCATGACTAGAGACAGATCCGTTGTAATTATATCCATTTGGAGATTTGCGTAAATGACAATCGCAGTCGGACGCGCCCAGACCGAAAGAGGCATCTTTGATGTACTCGACGACTGGCTCAAACGCGATCGCTTCGTCTTCGTAGGCTGGTCTGGCATCCTGCTATTCCCCTGCGCCTACCTAGCCATCGGTGGCTGGTTAACAGGCACCACCTTCGTCACCTCCTGGTACACCCACGGTTTGGCAAGTTCCTACCTCGAAGGAGCCAACTTCCTCACCGTAGCAGTCTCCACCCCAGCCAACAGCCTCGGACACTCCCTGCTGTTCCTGTGGGGCCCGGAAGCACAGTGGGACTTCACCCGCTGGTTCCAACTCGGTGGGCTGTGGACATTCGTCGCCCTCCACGGCGCTTTCGCACTGATTGGCTTTTGCCTGCGTCAGATTGAAATCGCCCGCTTGGTAGGCATCCGTCCCTACAACGCCCTAGCATTCACCGGCCCCATCGCCGTGTTTGTTTCGGTGTTCCTGCTTTACCCCTTGGGTCAATCAGGCTGGTTCTTCGCCCCCAGTTTCGGCGTCGCAGCAATTTTCCGCTTTTTGTTATTCCTGCAAGGCTTCCACAACTGGACGCTCAACCCGTTCCACATGATGGGCGTTGCAGGCATCTTGGGCGGCGCGCTGCTGTGCGCCATCCACGGTGCAACCGTAGAAAACACCTTGTTTGAAGACGGCGAAGGCGCAAACACCTTCCGCGCCTTCAACCCAACTCAGTCAGAAGAAACCTACTCGATGGTTACAGCTAACCGCTTTTGGTCGCAAATCTTCGGAATTGCCTTCTCCAACAAGCGCTGGTTGCACTTCTTCATGTTGTTCGTACCTGTCACAGGCTTGTGGATGAGCTCCATTGGCATCGTCGGTTTGGCATTGAACCTGCGCGCCTATGACTTCGTATCACAAGAATTGCGCGCTGCTGAAGATCCTGAGTTTGAAACGTTCTACACTAAGAACATTCTGCTTAACGAAGGCATTCGTGCTTGGATGGCTCCTACGGACCAACCTCACGAAAACTACATCTTCCCTGAAGAAGTTCTGCCTCGCGGTAACGCTCTGTAATCAGCGCCAAATATCAAAATTTCCAACATTTTAAAAGGGTAAGATAAAGCAGTTTAGGCTTTACCCTTAATGCTCAAAAAGCTCCCGCCACCAGGCAGGAGCTTTTTGTTTCCAGGATTCGATCGAATTAGCGCCCTAAAAAAAGTTAATTTTGTACAAAAACCAACTCTGCCTGTAGCTAGGACAACTTGTGTCTTTATATCTAGCGAACTCTCCTATCTGGTAAGAAATCGATCGGCCTTTCCCCGCCGCCAGAGTTGCCATGCACCTGATAACCGCACAGCTCGGATTCTGAAGAAAATATAGGCAAATGGCTGAAACTGCGATCGCCCGCTTGCTGTAGAGATCGATCGAAGACCTTGCAGCAGCAGTAATTTGCCATCATTTTACAAAAATCTCAATTTGCATCCCCCCACTTCTAATTCCTTGTGTTATTCTAATAATTGTGACTACTAGAATGATACTCAGAACGCAAGTTCTTCTGGTAATGCTGGCAATGGCTAGCGCACAAATCATCACCTTAAATCTTGTATTTAGGTGATGTGCGTTCCAATATTAAGCCATTTAGCTAAACTGGAGGTGATGCCCATGATAGAAAGTAGTAAACGCATGGGTCATCAGATTGGAAACTACCGGCTGTGCGCCGGGGCCGCTCACTAGCAGTCAGCCGTCGTCTCCAACGGGAAACGACTTCCACGGGGAACCAGGCTGAGCTAGGGATTCTCCCGGCAGTCAGGTTCTAATCTGAAGACCCGCTAGACCGCTCTCACCTCAAATAGTGTTAAATCTTGAGTGTTAAAACTTGAGGCTAAACGCTATTGGTGAGAGCGGATAGTTTTTGGTCAGGGTTTCTACACGTGGGCAGTTAATCTGCCATTGCTAATCCCAAAGAAAAAAATTATGGCTGAGCTAATTAACCATAGTGAAATTCAAGAGCGCGCCAGTCACTTGTCAGGTTGGACAATTGAAGGTAAAAAACTGCGCTCTACCCGTTTATTTAAAGATTTTATCGAAGCGATCGCCTTTGTAAATAAGTTGGTCGCTCCCTCAGAAGCCGCAGGACATCACCCCGACATAGAAATCTCTTACAACAAAGTAACAGTTAACTTGACAACCCACGATGCCGGAGGCTTAACTGAGAAAGACTTTGCCCTAGCCCAAGAGATTTCTGCGCTAGATTAAAAGAGTGCCAGTTGACCCAACAATAGTCCTGGATCTAGCCACAGTCCCCGATCGCGGAAAGCTCGCAAATAAAAAATCGACTTGGGGTTAAAATCGGGTGTGAAAAAGTCGAGAGGCCCAACGTTCAATGTATAAAAGGCTATTCCCCATCATCCGACCATGATCGTATTTGAAAAGCCAGAGTTCAGGAACGAGTCTGCAGCAGAAAAAACCGATCTTATAGAAAAGCTTTTAGATATTGGCGCGGCTCTGTCGAGCGCCCAAGATTTGGGCGACTTGTTAAACTTAATTTTATCCAAAAGTAGGGAAATTACCTACAGCGATGCTGGCAGCGTTTACTTAGTAGATCACAGCGACGAAACATCTAAGCTGCTGTTCAAGGTAGCCCAAAACGCTTCTAAACCGAGCCTGTCGTTTAAAGAGTTTGCTCTGCCCCTGACAGACAAAAGCTTGGCAGGATACGTGGCAATTACAGGTCAAAGTTTAAACCTGTCTGATGCCTACGACTTACCCCCCGGCGTACCCTATCGGCTAGATACCAGTTTTGACAGGGATATTGATTACCGCACTTGCTCGGTAATGGTACTGCCGATGCAAAACCGACAGGGGGAGACAATAGGTGTACTGCAACTGATCAACCGCAAAACAAAGGCAGAGACGGTGCTGACAGCAGACAATGCCTGGGAATCGACGCAGCAGTATTCGGAGTGGGAAGAAAGGATAGTTCGATCGCTCGCTTCTCAAGCAGCAATCTCGATCGAGCGCAATCAACTCCAAGATAGCATAGAAAATTTGTTCGAGGGCTTCGTGAAAGCCTCGGTGCAAGTCATAGAAGCCAGAGACCCCTGTACCTACGGCCATTCAGAACGAGTAGCAGCCCTGACAGTACGCCTTTCAGAAGAAGTAAACACCGTCAGCAGCGGACAACTGCGCTCTATTTACTTTAACAACCGCCAAATTCAAGAACTTCGCTATGCCGCCCTGCTGCACGATTTTGGCAAAATAGGAGTGCCCGAAGCAGTTTTGACCAAACAGAAAAAGCTCTACCCCGCACAGCTAGAAGTCATTCGCCACCGCTTTGGCTTAGCTCAACGGACGATGGAAATGGAATGCGTCCAGTCTAAATATAAATACTTGCTGGAGCATTCAGCCTACCGAAAACACTCGAGCCAGGAGCCAGAGTGCGCTCAATGCCAGGAAATCGAACAGCTAGACACTAAGCTAGCAGAGGCGAAAACCAGATTAGCAGAATACTGGGAAGTGCTGCTAGAGGCAAACGAGCCTCACATTTTGGCAGCAGAACCCCTAGCTCAACTGCGAGAAATTTCTCGACAAACTTACAGAGATATAGATGGGGCAAAGAAACCCCTGCTGAACCCAGACGAGATCGTGCAATTGATGGTGTCGAGGGGCAACCTGACCCCGGAAGAACGATCTGCAATAGAATTTCACGTAACTCACACTTACGAGTTTCTGAAACAAATTCCTTGGACAAAGGATTTGAAAAATGTTCCAGACATTGCCTACGGACATCACGAAAAACTCGACGGCACAGGCTATCCGCGAGGCCTAAACAAGTCAGAAATTCCAATTCAAGCGCAATTGATGACGATCGCGGATATTTACGACGCCCTGACAGCAGGCGATCGCCCCTACAAGCGAGCTCTGCGAACAGAGGCAGCGATGAAAATTTTGCGGCAAGAAGCAGCTCACAATAAAATCAACGCCGATTTGTTAGAACTGTTCGATTACCGCCAAGTCTTTAGCGTCCTGGGACACAGCTTGAGTGTTAAAGTCGAATCAGCCTAGACGAGTCGGGCGTGCTGTGCTAAAAAGTAAATAGGCAATCAGGCGCTATCAAGTCTCAGCAGTCAAATCAATTCACAGCCCAAGCCCGGTCTGGTTTTGAGGCAGTTGAGTACAGGTTGAAAAACAGGCTCTCTGCAGCCGTCAGTGACATCTATATACTCGGTCAGCCCAAAAGAATCAAAAGAAAAAGTGAATTTTAGGTCTCTTTTTAGAGTATGCTAGTTGAGCAACGACTGACCACATAGAAGACTAGAAAAGTTTCTCTGTAATCGGTGTGAGGATGAGAGTGAATATGTCGAAATTTTTGTGGAGTTACTTACTAATCAGCCCAGCAGTCTTAGGAGCTACCCTAGTAGTTTCTTCGAGCGCGATGGCAGCAGACGCTCAGCAGGCTGCTGATGCGGTCAATCCCGCTGTCGCAAAAGCTGAAACCGCTGAAACCTCCGAAGCGAAACTAAATGCTTTAGCTGCTGTTTCCGAAACAACCGCAGCCTCCGAGCCAGTAGAAGAAATTTCCCAAGTCGCTGGCAGCGAAACCCACGCAGCGATTGAAGATTTGGCTACGCCTGCAACTGAAAGTGCGATCGTGGGAGCCAACACAGCCCCTGCTGAGGCAGAGCCCCAAGCGGCATCACAACCTACAAGTGAATCTTTAGCCGCAGTTGAGCCAACAGTCGCTCAACCAGTAGAAAATTCGGCCCCGGCAGCCCAACTAGAAATTCCAGCCCCGGCAGCTACCGCTCTCCCAGAGCAAATCGGTGCAGTTCAATTAGAAACTCCAGCCCCGGCAGTGGCAGAGTCGCCAGAACAAAGTTTGCCACAACCGGCTGAATCTTTAGCCCAAACTGCCGCACCACAAGAGCAAAACCCAGCCGCCACATTAGAACAGCTCAACCAGTACACTACCGAAGGTACGGCCGGCAGCGAAACTGAAGGTCAAGTTACCTCAGTTTCCCAACTTTCCGACGTGCGGCCTACAGACTGGGCCTTCCAAGCACTGCAATCCCTAGTCGAGCGCTACGGCTGTATTGCTGGTTATCCCGACGGAACTTTCCGCGGCAACCGGGCAATGACCCGCTACGAATTCGCAGCCGGTTTAAATGCTTGCTTAGACAAGGTGAGCGAGCTAATTAGAGGCGGCACTGGCAACTTCGCTACGAGAGATGACTTGGCAGCCCTCCAACGGCTCCAAGAAGAATTTGCGGCGGAACTGGCAACCCTGCGCGGTCGCGTCGATGCTTTGGAAGCTCGGACAGCCGAACTCGAAGCCAACCAATTCTCCACCACTACCAAGCTGACTGGGGAAGCTATTTTCGCCCTCAGCGACGACTTTAGTAGCGACGTTAGCGTTTTTGGCAGAGACGGCGAAAGAATCGGCAGCAACAATAACGAAGCTGTCTTCCAACAGCGGGTGCGTCTCAATTTAAATACGAGCTTCACCGGCAGAGACTTGCTGCTGACCAGGCTTCAAGTCGGCAACGGTCAAAGATTTAACCTTGGGGCTACCAGCGAAGGCACTCAAACTTGGAATTTTGTCGGCAGAACCGACAATGTTGTTGCCCTCGACACCTTGCTGTACAAGTTCCCCGTCGGTCAGCGACTGAACGTTAGCCTGATAGCCAACGCTGGCGTTTGGGACGACATTCTGCCGACTGTCAACCCTTATTTTGAAGACTTTGACGGCGGCAACGGGTCATTGAGCACCTTTGGACAGCGGAACCCGATTTATCGCTTGGGCGGTGGGTCAGGTATCGGCTTTGACTATGCCTTCGGTGGCAGGGGCTTGCTGGGCGGCGTGTTCGGCCCCACTTCTCTGTCCTTCGGTTATTTGGCGTCAACAGCAGCCAGTCCCGCTAGGGGTGCAGGCTTGTTGAACGGCGACTACGCGGCGATGGGTCAGTTGACTTTTACCCCCGGACGCAACTTGCAAGTTGCTTTCAACTACAACCACGGTTACTTTAGCAGAGGTAACTTTGGGTTTGACAATGGTTTAGCGAATGGGCCAGACAGTCTCGGCGGTTTCACCGGTACGGGCGTGGCTAATTCTCTCAACGGTTTGAGCGAGGGTTTTGAGGGCTTCGGCGCTCGAAAAGTTGTCAGCAACTCCTACGGTGCTCAGGCTTCGTTGCGACTGAGCCCGAGGTTTATCCTTGGCGGCTGGGCTGGTTTAACTAATGCCCGCATTATCGGCATCGGCGATGCAAAAATCTGGAACTACGCTGTCACCTTGGCTTTGCCCGATTTAGGGAAAGAAGGTAACTTGCTAGGGCTGGTGGTAGGTCGTGAGCCTTACTTGGATAAACTTGAAGCTTCGAGGAGTTTGCGGAGCTTCCGCAACGATGATTCCTATCACGTTGAAGGTTTCTACAAGTTTCAGCTCTCCGACAACATTTCTGTTACTCCGGGCGTGATTTGGGTGACAAATCCTAATCAAGATGACCGTAATGATGACATCATCATTGGTACTCTGAGAACTACTTTCACGTTCTAAGAGCGGGTTAGAGGAGGCAGGGAGGTTATAACCTCTCTGCTGGTCACTCTAAAGGCCAAGTTTAGCCCTGCCTAGCGCAGGGCTTTTTTGTTTGCGGGAGGAAGGGGGCGCCAAGAATATATTAAAAATTAAAAATTATCAGTCAGAGAGGCAGACAACCAGTTTCTTGAGGTAAGACAACAGTGGTGGAAGCGGAGGGAGCCAAAACGAGAAACTGGGTTTGTTGGGTTCAGATTGCCGATCGTTCCAAGGATGAAGTGATGAAAGTCGCTCAAGTTCAGTGGAAAACCGGGGTATAATAAAAGGTAAAGTTAGGAGTTAGAATTTGGAACTCAACATTGATGAGAATTTTAACATCTGACTTCGGAGTAGATAATTCTGATATTTGAAGCAATTATGGTAGAACTCTCCTGTAAAAGCGAATACGCAATCTTAGCTTTGCTGGAGCTTGCCGATTGCTACGAGGAAGGCGAGCCTCTGCAAATTCGCCAGATAGCGGCTCAGCAAAATATTCCCGATCGATATTTAGAGCAGTTGCTGGCTACCATGAGACGCTGCGGGCTGATTCGCAGCCAGCGAGGAGCTAAGGGAGGTTATATCTTAGCCAGGGAACCGTGGAAAATTACACTCCTAGAAATTATCAACTGTCTCGAAGGCTCAGAGTTTGATCGATCTGAAAAAGACTCGCCTGCTCAAACTGTAGAAAGTGCGGTGATTTGGGAAGTTTGGCAAGAAGCTCGATCGATTGCCAACTCAGTTTTGCACAAATACACGCTACAGGATCTGTGCGAAAAGCGTAATGGCAGACGGCAGCTCGATATCATGTATTACATCTAGTTAAAATATTGCCAACTAGGAATTAACATTTACTTTCAACCACAAACTGACAAAGATTATGCGTATTGCTGGCGACATTACAGAATTGGTAGGGCGGACGCCCCTGGTGCAACTCAACCGCATTCCTCAAGCTGAAGGTTGCTTGGCTCGGATTGTGGTAAAACTCGAAGGCATGAATCCGGCATCATCGGTGAAAGACCGCATCGGTGTCAATATGGTCAATCAAGCAGAGGCCGAAGGGCTGATTAGTCCAGGCAAAACGGTTTTAGTGGAACCGACTTCTGGCAATACCGGAATTGCTCTGGCAATGGTGGCGGCGGCTAAGGGCTACCAGTTGATTTTGACAATGCCGGATACGATGAGCACGGAACGCCGATCGATGCTGCGAGCTTACGGGGCCCAACTAGAACTGACTCCCGGAATTGAGGGCATGAGCGGCTGCATCCGCCGCGCTCAAGAGATTGTGGACACAACTCCCAATGCGTATATGTTGCAGCAGTTTCGGAATCCAGCGAACCCGCAGGTTCACCGTTCGACAACGGCTGAGGAAATTTGGGAAGATACAGACGGCGAGGTGGATTTCCTGATTTCGGGAGTCGGGACGGGCGGTACGATTACGGGTGTCGCAGAGGTGATTAAGTCGCGGAAACCCGAGTTTAAGGCGATCGCCGTTGAGCCGGCCAATAGTCAGATACTGTCGGGCGGAAAGCCAGGGCCTCACAAAATTCAAGGTATCGGTGCTGGTTTTGTGCCGCCGGTGCTGAATGTGGATTCGATCGACGAAATTATAGTTGTTACGGATGACGAGGCGATCGCCTATGGCCGCCGCTTAGCCAGAGAAGAAGGACTTTTGTCCGGTATTTCCAGCGGTGCGGCACTATGTGCGGCGGTGAAAGTCGGCAAGCGTCCCGAAAATGCAGGGAAATTGATTGTGATGATTCAGCCTAGCTTCGGCGAACGTTATCTCAGCACTCCCTTGTTCCAAGATCCAGAACTCAATCTGGCGATGGCCCTCAACTAGGCTAGCATCCGGCCCAAGTTGCCGAAATAGAGAGCAGGGCGTAGACTGTACGCTCTGCTTGGCTTTTTAGTAGATTAAAGAATGGCGATAGATTGTAGCTCCCTCGATCGCGAATGATGCCGAATTTCTGAAGGTGCTTGTTTTTGAACCGCTTTCGGCGTGTTAGCGAAGCGGGCGCTGAGCGCTCTTGTGGTGAAGGAAGAGAAAAGAAAAGAAGGAGCTAACTGTTGGCTAGAGCAGCGCTATAGGAGTCCCGAATGTCGATCGGCTCACCACTTCCAAAGCTTCAATGTTTTTCTAAAATAGATTTATGATAAGTTGAAAACTGAGGTTTTTTACTGACAATTTTTGACATTTATATCAGATAAATAATTAAAAAATTAGCAAAAAATGATATTTTTGTCAAGCAATTTTTCACATATTATCCAGATTTCAAGGAAATAACAGCGTGTCTTCCGTTATCAATCACTACAAAACCCTAAAGATTAGCCCAACCGCAACACAAGCCGAGATTAAACAAGCATACCGCCGTTTAGTCAAATTATTTCATCCAGACAGCCGCAGCGACACAGCCGGTCACGAAGAAATTGTCCGCCTCAATGCAGCCTATGAAATATTAGGAGATGCTCAGCACAGACAATCTTACGATCGCCAACTTTCCGAGCAAAGCGAACAGCAATCACCAGCCGCACCAAACGTCAGCCGCCAGCAAACACAAACAGCAAGGGACGCGGATGAACTAATGGAACAGTGGCTGATTAAAGTATACAAACCAGTCAATAGAATGCTCAACAGCATCTTGAAACCGCTTAAAAAAGAAATAGACGAATTGTCAGCTGATCCGTTTGATGACGAACTCATAGAAAAGTTTCAACTTTATATCGAAACCAGCCGCGAGTTCCTCAAAAAAGCTCATAACTTTCTTACATCAATGCCCAATCCATCTAATGTAGCCGGAGTGGCGGCCCATCTCTACTACTGTATCAATCAAGTCGGAGACGGCATAGAAGAATTGTATTTATTTACCCTCAATTATGACGATCGCCACTTGCACACTGGTCAAGAACTGTTTAGAATTGCCGCTAGACTGCGGCGGGAAGCGCAGGATGAATTAAAAATTAAAATTTAAAAAATCAGATTGTTCCCTCTTCCCTCTTCCTTCTTCCTGACATCTGTTACATCCGTTACATCCGTTACAGAATCCGTTGCCGAAATTCCCTCTTTCAAATCCCAAAAAGAACTTGAATTCGCTTGCGAATTTTAATAAAAGGAGTTTGTTCCAGAGAGTCGCCATCTAACAATCCCAAATCTCTCAAAGCTTGCTGGCGTTCCGACAATTTTTGAGCAATCTGATCGGCTAAGTTAGGTTGTTCTCTTAAAAGTTTTTGCAAATCGTGACGTTCCACCACAAACAAAATTGCATCTTCGCTAGTTTTAACAGTCGCCGTTCTCGGAGTACCCAACAGCAAAGATATTTCCCCAAAAAACTCGCCCTCGTGAAGGGTAGCAATATACTGACCGGCTTTTTGAGAAAGAACTTCTACAGTACCTGAAAGAATAATATAAAAAGAATCGCCAGGGTCATTTTCTTTACATACCACTTGTCCCGCTGGAAACAGTTGTCGGTAGCCATATTCAATTAACTGTCGGAGTTCTAAATCCGTACACTGTTCAAAATAAGTTACTCGCCGCAACAAATCTCGCAGCGTCCAATTATTGGGGGATTTAGGCGCTGGATTTTTAGGTTCAGAAACGGTGGAATTAGATTTTAACTCTGCTGAATGTTTGGCATTCTGCGGAAAAACTTTTCCGTTGGAATTTTCCTCTTTGTTATTGTGAAAAAGTTGAGCTAACTCTTGCGGGTTTCGCAGCCACAAATCCCGCTGGGGAAAGGGAATTTCGATATTTCGGTGGCGCAATTCGTAATCTATTAAAAAATTTACCGCGCTTTTAATAGCATCGCTTTCCTGCGGCTGGTCAATCCAAACTAAAAGTTCAAAATTTAAAGCGTTATCTCCAAAACCGTGAAACCATACTTTAGGAGAAGGATGGGACAAGACATTCGATTCCATCCGCGCCGCAATTAACAGCGCTTCCGTAACTATTACTGGGTCTGATCCGTAAGCAACACCGACGGGGATGTGGAGGCGACATCTGGGGTCTCTGTAACTCCAGTTAATAATGTTAGTTTCGACAAACTTAATATTTGGTATGATTACAAATAGACCGTCAATTGTTTTAATAATTGTAGAGCGGATCGAAATTGTTTCTACTGTTCCTAATAACTTGTCTATTTCAATAAAGTCTCCGACTCTAATTTGGTGTTCAAATAGCAGGGTGAGACCGCTGATAAAGTTGCTGGCGAGATTTTGCAAGCCGAAGCCGAAACCAATGCCAACAACCCCAGCTAAGACGGTGAGAGAAGTGAGGTTGATGCCGGAACCTTGCAGGACGAATATACAGCCAATACTGGCTAAAATATAGCTAATGATCGTAGAAATTGCTTCTCGACTGCCGCGATCCAATCCCATCCGAACTAGCAGGCTGCGCTTGATTCCTTCACTGATAATCTTAGCTATAATCAAGGCAAATATAGCTAAAATTATCAGTTTGACGATCGCACTGATGGACAGATGAGTGTCCCCGATATAAAATAGCGGGGTTGTCATCGCACCCGATAAATGTTCAAAAAAGCGATCGGCTCGTGCAGTAATCGAATTCATTAATATTGGGTAATGGGTAATGGGTGATTAGTTTTGAGCGCAACTGAACGTCAAACTGCTAACTATTGCAGAGCTTAGGCGAAAAACTCTAACGGTGCAGTCGCCTGTGTTGCAAAAAAGGTGGATTCCCTACCCTTCGGGAACGCTTCGCGAACGGGATAAATCCGCTTCACGCACTTTCTCAAAGGCTGGTAAATGATGGGTTAGTAACTGATGGCGAAAAACTATTTTGTAGCGGTATTTTCTGCCGGATATCTGTATGGTGGCGTAAAATGGGCCCTGCAGCGCGATCGAACAGCGACTTGTTGCCCATATCTGGAAAATTGGTAGAAATTCATTTACAGCACCCCCAAATTATTGAAAAATTCCAGCAAAAATTAGTTTATCCTTAAGAAGTAAGTCCTTTACAGAACTTAACAAGCTTACCCTACTTGACTTTTATGCAGTGCATCATCAATCGTCGGGCACAGTTTTCGGCGAGTCACCGGTACTGGCTGCCGGAGTTAAGCGAAGCCGAGAACTTTGAGCGGTTTGGCCCAACTGCCCGCGCACCGGGACACGGACACAATTACGTCCTTTACGTTTCCATGATAGGCGAACTCGACGAGTACGGCATGGTGCTCAACCTGTCTGATGTCAAGCACGTCATCAAGCGGGAAGTTATCAAGGATCTCGATTTTTCCTACCTTAACGAAGCGTGGCCGGAATTTGAGCAGACTCTGCCAACTACCGAAAACATAGCACGGCAAATTTGGCTGCGGCTAGCCCCTCATTTACCTGTGAGCAAAATTCAATTGTTTGAACATCCCGAACTTTGGGCTGAATATTTAGGAAACGGAATGGAAGCTTATCTAACTTTGTCCACTCATTTTAGTGCCGCCCATCGGTTGGCTCGTCCCGATTTGAGCTTTGAAGAAAACTCGGAAATTTACGGCAAATGTGCTCGTCCCAACGGTCACGGTCACAATTATCATTTAGAGGTGACTGTTAAAGGGGAAATTGATGCGCGGACTGGCATGATTGCTGATTTGGGAGCTTTGCAAAAAGCCGTTGACGATTATGTTGTTGAACCTTTCGATCACACTTTTTTAAATAAGGATATTGCTTATTTTGAGAATGTTGTGCCGACTGCGGAGAATATTGCTGTTCGGATCGGGCAATTATTGCGATCGCCCGTTCGGGAATTGGGCGCAGAGTTGCACAAGATTAAGCTGATTGAAAGTCCGAATAATAGCTGTGAAATTTACGGCGCTGATTTAGAGGAAGTGGCGGCTGAACGTCAGCAGCCGGACGCGGTTTTAGCTGGGGTTTAGAGTTGAAAATCGGGTCGGTTGGGGCGGGTTCACCCGGATAGTTGGCTAATTGTGCAGATCGGTGAAGCCACCCCTACCAGCCTAATGATGATTCCGAGAGTTATCCAACCGCATGAGGCGCGAGAATATATTCTTTCACCAAAGTTCCACAGCCCGAATTACTGGCAGTTTTCCTGAAAAGTCAGACTCCGCGCGTATTTTGGAGATAGTAAGTCAGCATTCCTCATGTCAGCTATTTTAAATGCTGAGACTATGAGGTCGATCGTCCGATCGCTGACAACCAAGCACTAATTTCTCCTAAATGAGTTGACGTTTATGCGCGTCTCTAATCTAGCTCTCCTGACTCTGGCTGCCCTCGCATCCCACAATTTAACTGCTAATACTAGCGCCAATCCTGCTGCACATCCTATTTCTCCTGAGACACCGCAGGCTAGCAACTTTGTTAATGCGGTAAATAATACTGAATCGCGTCCGGCTGAGTCAATTAGCGAGCCCGAGACGATCGCCCACGAACAATTTTCTCCAAATACTAGCCTATCCCGTCGGGCTGAGTCAATTAGCGAGCCTGAGACGATCGCTCACGAACAATTTTTCTCAAATACTACCCTATCCCGTCGGGCTGAGTCAATTAGCGAGCCTGAGACGATCGCCTACGAACAATTTTCCCCGCGAATTGCTGTAAAATCGCCGACTGGTTTGCTGGTAGCGGCCGCTCAACCCGATTTATCTGCTAGTGCAAAAACCAAGGCGAATACTCCTGCTGCATCCGGCGATGAACTAACAAAATCTTTACAAGAAACCTGGCTGGCTAAATT
The DNA here is from genome assembly GCF_036701035.1 of Microcoleus sp. Pol7_B2. Lineage (NCBI taxonomy): Bacteria > Bacillati > Cyanobacteriota > Cyanophyceae > Oscillatoriales > Microcoleaceae > Microcoleus > Microcoleus sp. Pol7_B2. The sequence continues at coordinate 233,428 of NZ_JAUBQB010000001.1, forward strand.
AATCGAAACTGGGGTTGAGACCAATCCTCAAGTTCGCGAGGTTGTCGCTTTTATCTCGCCGTCTAGTGGCAGTTCTGAATCTGGATACGGTTTTAATAGTACCATAACTTTGCTCAATATTTTACTAATTCTTGGTACTGTATTTCCACCAGTGACAATTGCATTTTTTTGGATGATGCGACGGCTGATAATCAAACAGTTGGTTGCTGATGCCAATAAACGATTGCAGGGCATTGGTGTATTGGAATCCGAGCTCCTAAATTCTAGCCAACTGACTCAAAAGTTGAGGGATGAATTAGAAGCGCAAATGGGTGCAGCTAAACAATCTCTTGATTTTTTAACTAGAGAAACTGAACTTTCCAAATCTTCTGTCGAGCAAATTGAGACTCTCAAATCTCAATTTATCATGCACCTGCAAGTTTTGCTGAAAGAAGTTGACGAGAAAAAATCTCAAATTGTTCAAGAAATTTCCCAAGTTCCCGAAGTTGTTGCCAAAGAAGCTCTCAAAATCGCACCTCAATCGGCCTTAAACAATTCCCAAAATTCTAAAACTGCACCTGCTAGCAACGAAAATTTGATTGCTGACGATTATATCAAGCAAGCCGAAGGGCTTTATTTTCAAGGCAATTATGATGAGGCATTAGCCTGCTTGGAAAAAGCTATTTTAGCTAATAATAATTTGGATGAGGCTTGGTATTGGCGCGGAAATGTGTTAATAAAATTGCAGCGCCCGGAAGAAGCACTCGCCTGTTACGACCAAGCAATATCTATTAAACCGGATAACTACGAATTGTGGTATAATAAAGCGCATTTGCTAGGCAAATTGCAGAGGTACGAAGAGGCGATCGCTTGTTACGAGCGAGCAAGTTCGAGCGAATCTCGAAAATACGGTTGTTGGCACAGTATAGCGGCTTTGTTGGGTCAATTGCAGCATTACGAAGAAGCGATCGCCAGTTACGATCGCGCCCTCGCTATCAAAGCAACCGACAGCGAAATTTGGCACAACCGAGGTGCGATGCTGGCCAAAGTACAGCAGTACGCAGCAGCAGTTGATTCTTACGATCGCGCTCTTGAACTTAATTCCAAGAGATATGAAACTTGGTACAATCGAGGCAATATGCTGTGGAGACTGCTCCGCTACAGTGATGCTATTGATTCTTACGATCGGGCGATCGCCATCCGGCCCGATAAATACGAAGTTTGGTACAATAGAGCCGCTGTGTTCGGCAAAATGCAGCGATATCAAGAATCGATCGAATCCTACGACAAAGCAATAGCTCTTAAACCGCAGGATTTTGAAGTGTGGCACAACCGAGGCGCAGCTTTCGACAAACTGTCGCAGCACGAAGCAGCAATTGCCTCTTACGAATCAGCAATTACCCTTAATTCCGAGTGTTACGAAGCTTGGTTTGGTAAAGGCGAATCTTTGGCCAAATTGCAGCGCCATGAAGAAGCGATCGCAGCTTATGAGAAAGCGATTGCTATTAAGCCAGACTCCTACGATGCTTGGCGTCATGTGGGAATAGCTTTGTCAGAATTAAAGCGGTATGAGGAAGCAATGGCAGCTTACGATCGAGCTATTGCCATCAAACCAGAAAATGCCGAAGCTTGGCGCGATCGAGGCGCAATTGTATCAGAATTAAAGCACGATACAGACAAAATTGAATCCGGGGAAAAAGAGACTTAAATTTAGCTATACTGACTTAGGGGCAAATAAGGTGAGCGCGAGCACGATTAGTATCGGTGACCTGGCGAGACTAACTGGTGGGTAGGTAGGCCAGGGGGGCTTGAGTTGCTAATGGAGTCCGGCTCTTCTGATAATTGTCTGAAAATTAGAGTGCTTTTTCCACATGACCCCAAAACAACATCAATCTGAAAAGTTAGAAGCCGATGTAAATCTTCTGTTGCGGCTGTTGGACAAGGAGCCATCGTTGAGAGGGCAGCACAACACCGCCGCAATAAAAACTTCCCGTGATAAGGCAATTGCCCCCAGGTTCGAGATTGTTTTTGCGGGGACGTACAGTGCTGGTAAGTCGATGCTGATCAATGCTTTGCTAGGGCAAGATTTGCTTTACAGCAGTACAGGTCATGCTACTGGCATCGAATGCTACATAGAGTATGCCAAGTCGTTAGAGGAAGAACGAGTTGATCTTACCTTTCTTAGCACCTCAGAAGTGCAGGAAGAGGTAAATGACAGGTGTAAGACTCTGAAACTACAGTCAGTTGACATTACTCAAGAGGGGGCAATTAAAAAGTTAAGGGAACAATGTGAAAAAATCACTCAAGAGCATAAGGGATCTGGCAAAACCGAGAAGGAAGGCGAAGCAGATGGACTGCTGGCATTACTTGAGGGATTTGAGGATAACCGCAAGTATATCGACCTATCGAACAATAAAACCTATGGGATGGAAGAGTTAGGTCTTTCCAACAAGAAGGCACATGATTATGCTTGTCGTGGCAAAAACAGTGCTGTTCTCAAGCGCATTAAATACTACTGCCATTATCCCCTGTTAGAGGATGGTAACGTCCTAGTTGACTTGCCAGGGATTGATGCCCCAGTGCGAAGAGATGCAGAATTAACCTATCGCAAAGTTGAAGATCCTAACACCTCTGCTGTCATCTGTGTGATGAAGGCTGATCAAGAAGGGGAGGCAATGCAAGCAGAACAGAAACTAACAGAAGCAATACGGGAAAACTCAGGAATTGGCGATCGCGTCTTTTACGTCTTTAACCGCATCGACAAAACTTGGCGTGACCCCAAACTGAAACAAGAACTGGACGATCTGATTAGTGAAGATTTCAGTAATACACGAAGGGGAATTTATGAAACTAGCGCATTGCTGGGTTTCTGGGCTAGTCAACTCAAAAATATAAGTGAAAGCGATGATCGCTGGGGACTAGATACTATATTTAAAGCGGAAACCAGTAAAGGCTCAGATGGGGTTGAAGGAACCCCTTCATTTGTCTTGGAGTTCCTTGATTATTGTGATTCCGATAAACTACCAGTTGATAAATTTACTGATATTGTACGGCGTAAAACTCAAACTAAAAATGAGCAATATTTGGAGATTATTAATCGTTATAAAACCAGTATAATCGAGCAGTTAATTCAGGATAGCGGTATTCAAGAATTTAGTAATGCTATCACCCGCTATCTAACCGAAGAAAAGCGACCAGAACTATTTGCTAAGCTAGCTAGTGATATTAGCGAACTCTGTAACGACTTGCGTGAATCTTACTTAGAAGAGCGCCGTCTATGGAAAGAGAAACCTGCAAATATTGCAGAAATAACTGAACAGGATTTGGCACAGATCGAGAAAGAAGTATGGGATGTTGGCGAAGACTTTTACAGACACATCGAAAAAGAGATTCAACTATTAGTAATGGAGACCTGCGAAGATTTTAAACAAGATTTCAACAATCTTCACCAGAAGATGCAAGATAATCTCACCAAGTTGATAGAAAACTTTTCTATATTAGATGCCTTCGCCAATACCTGTCGCAATCATCGTCATGTCACAGCACCATTGGTAGCCATTTTGGGACAAGCCTTTTATGACATTGCCAATGGATTAGAGGATGTTCTGGTTAAGGAATCAGAAATTTTGATTGTTAGCTTTTTCCAGCGCTTGATTAAGCGAGTACGCAAGCAAAAATACTACCGTCAGCTTGGTAATTTATTGTTAGGTGATGATTGTGGAATTGTCCAATATCTACAGGATATACAAATAAAGATTATCGAGGGAGTAAAAGTATTGGCTAGTGCAGAATGTGTCTTTTATATCATCGAAAGCCCCGATCTTTATGATTACGAAGATAGCGTTTGGCTCTATCAATTCCGGGAAACTTTGCAAGAAGCATCTAACAGTCGAGATGTCAAACGCATGGTGGAAGCAGAAGAACCTATACGTCAACTGCTAGAGATTGATTTTCAAGCTAAATTCAAACAAACAATAGAAGTAAATTTTGGTTCAAGAATTATCAAAATGCTGAATAAATATCTGTTGTCGATGGCTGAAAATAAACGGCAATTGATTTGGCAGCAATCCGCTCGCGCTCGCGCCAACAAACGGCAAGCGATAGAAAGAGAGGCTCAAGCTAAAATCGACGAGCGTAACCGGAAGTTGAGAGAAGTTGAGCGAAAGATTTTCGACTATAACCAAGCTGTTGAAGGTATCAATAGCTGCTTAGAGGCTATGAAATTAGACGACTACAAGCTGGGTATAATACCGCAAGATAATTCGAGTGTAACATCAATTATCACTAACACAAATTCTGTTGATTCAAATAACATCCCACCAGAATCGGCTTCCAGTTTCGACTCAGAAAATGATTCGAGTGCTACACAAAGTTATAGTGAGACAAATCCTGTAGAGTCAGATGACAGCCCGGAATCTGGAGCGAGTCCCGATGATCCGCTAATGCGACCTAATTACTTGGCTGCTCAATCTGCAAGATCCAACCAATTAGAGAGAGGAAAACTGGTGTATTGTACAGTAACTTCTGTTACCGACCGTGTTGTATATGTCGAGGTGGATAGTTTTAAAGACGGAGAGAGAGACGTAGAAATTAATGAGCATAAGGAGGGGTCTTTACATATAGGGAATGTAAGCGAAGATTTCCTTGAATCTCTTATTCCTATATTTGAAACAGGTGAGGCAATTAAGGCAATAGTTTTGGCAATAGACGATGATAAGGGGCGAATTTCTTTATCTACTAGGGTTCTTGAAATTAGTAAGGGTGAAATAATTAAGAAAAAGAAAGAAGTGATGGATGATGCAGAGAAGCGCGTCAAACGAGCCTTTAAAAAGCTGCCTAAGCCATAGGCATTTGTCAAGGAGGTATTGGCAATATGCCCCCACATGACGAGCCTGGAAGTGTCTGATTTTATAATTTCTACCAGCAATGTCTTTGATGAGAAAAACTCCACGAATTTTAATTCCACCAAAGGTGAGAAAACTTGTTTTTGAGCGCGATGGAAATTGCTGCAAAAGCTGTGGCACAACTGACCAAGAGACTAATCTTACGATAGATCACATCATTCCCTTAGCTCTTGGAGGCTCAAATGACATCAGCAATCTGCAAACGCTTTGCTTCGATTGCAATAGACGAAAAAAAGACCGTATTGACCCCCGGTTCAAGCGTAGATTCAGCAAATGAAAAGGAAAAAGTATGCCTGAAACAACTCCTAACTATTGGCCTGCTATTTTGGGTACAAGCATAGCTGTTTTATGGTTTATTCATACAGGGTTATCCATTGGATTTAGCAAAAAATATAATAATTATTTATCAAACTTGAGAGATTTTTTTAATAAAAAACCTATAATATTACCTTCATTAATAGTGTTAATATCTCCGTTTATATTGACTCGTCTTGCGCTGCCTGAGTATGAACTAACCGGAGCGTTTAAACAATTTTTATCAATATTTACTTTTCTTCTAGGTGTAGTGATTGCCAGGGGAAAAGAAAAATCCGACGCAAGAAAAAGAGATAAGATTTTAGCAAACTCTCTTTTACTAGAGTGCTGGGAGAACCTTAAGATATTGAACACAAATACAACAAGAATTCAAGAGAAAGTCGATTCTCCCTTATTAGTATTAAATCTCACCAAACTAGAATCTCTAGTTAATCTTATTGCTGAAACGCAAGAAGTTAATTCAATTAAATTGGGAGAACTATATTTTAATACAGAAAATTATCTTAAGCCTCTGAAAAGTTTAAACTTTAAAATTAGAAAATACAACTATCGACTCTCTAAAAAACTTGCTAACTCTCCAGAAGACTCCCAACAATTACTACCTCAATTTTTGGAAATCAGAGAAAAAATATTGAAAATTATAAAGGTTTTAAGTAGCTTTTAGACTAATTAGCGACGACAGCAATAGAAGAACAGCAGAGATTCGCGCAAAATATAACACGATTCGCCTAGCAGCCAAATTGCGCGAAATGGGGATTAATCCTGATGAGGTGTGATTGTTTTTAGATTGTTAAATGGAGTACGATCGCACTTTTTAAACAGCAGAAATATCAGAAGCCCCAAAAGGGCGATCGCTCGCCTCATCTATCTCTCAATATTAAGATTTCCTTAGTTGCTGCCGTGGCGCACAGAAATCGGTGATACAATCAACAGCTTAGCTAGGGGTGCCCGAATATCCGGGCTGAGAAAACACCCTTAGAACCTGAGTCTGGGTAATACCAGCGGAGGGAAGCTGTTTATCAAGGAAATTAAATATGCGTACCGAATGGATCGCGAAGCGTCAGGGGCACACCAATGTATCTCAAATGCACTACGCCCGCCAAGGTGTAATTACTGAGGAAATGCACTTTGTTGCTAAGCGAGAAAATCTCCCGCCAGAACTTATCCGCGCCGAAGTAGCGCGGGGACGGATGATTATTCCGGCTAATATCAATCACACGAATTTAGAACCGATGGCGATCGGCATTGCGTCTAAATGCAAAGTCAATGCTAATATCGGTGCATCTCCCAACTCTTCCAATATGGAAGAAGAAGTTGACAAGCTTAAACTAGCAGTGAAATACGGCGCTGATACCGTGATGGACTTGTCCACCGGCGGCGGCAATTTGGATGAAATTCGCACTACAATTATCAAAGCTTCACCGGTGCCGATCGGAACTGTACCAATTTACCAAGCTTTAGAAAGCGTTCACGGTAATATGGAAAGTCTGACGGCGAATGACTTTCTTCACATCATTGACAAACACGCTCAACAAGGTGTTGATTACCAAACAATTCACGCCGGAATTTTGATCGAGCATTTGCCGTTGGTGAGAAATCGGATTACGGGGATTGTCTCTCGCGGCGGCGGCATTTTGGCGCGGTGGATGCTGCATCACCACAAACAAAATCCCCTCTACACTCACTTTAACGACATCATTGAAATCTTCAAAAAATACGATGTTTCGTTTAGTTTGGGAGATTCTCTGCGCCCCGGTTGCACTCACGATGCGTCGGATGAAGCTCAATTAGCTGAACTCAAAACTTTGGGACAATTAACTCGCAAAGCTTGGGAACATGACGTGCAGGTAATGGTGGAAGGCCCAGGCCACGTGCCGATGGATCAAATTGAGTTTAATGTCAAGAAACAAATGGAGGAGTGTTCGGAAGCACCCTTCTATGTTTTGGGGCCGTTGGTGACAGATATTGCGCCTGGATACGACCACATTACCTCAGCAATTGGGGCGGCGATGGCTGGCTGGTACGGTACTGCAATGCTGTGTTACGTGACACCGAAGGAACACTTAGGATTGCCGAATGCTGAGGATGTCCGAAACGGGCTGATTGCTTACAAAATTGCGGCTCACGCAGCAGATATTGCGCGGCGGCGTCCGGGTGCGCGCGATCGCGATGACGAACTCTCGAAAGCGCGTTACAATTTCGATTGGAACCGTCAATTTGAGCTGTCATTAGATCCAGAACGCGCAAAGGAATATCACGACGAAACTTTGCCGGCGGATATCTACAAAACTGCTGAATTCTGTTCAATGTGCGGGCCTAAGTTCTGTCCGATGCAGACTAAGGTTGATGCCGATGCTTTGACGGAACTAGAGAAGTTTTTGGCTAAGGAACCTGTAGCCCAAAGCTAATAGGATTAATTCGTAGGGTGCTGATAGCGCACCTTACTTAATCCTAAAGCTGTTTCGTTTCTTGGGGGGCGGGCATCCTGCTCGCCCAAAACTATGGTGCTGATGGCGTACTTTACTTAAGGTTATATTAAAAGGAGTTTCCAAAAAGGAGAATTGCGATGTCCGTTCAACTTCAAAAACGCCTTTTTACGGTGAAAGAATATCATTTAATGGGTGAGACAGGGATTCTTTCTGAAGCTGAGCGCGTCGAACTCATTGAAGGAGAAATTATTCAAATGGCTGCTATTGGAACTCGTCACGCAACTGCTGTGAGACGACTTAACCGACTTTTTCACCGATTACCAGAAGATAGAGTTATTGTTGATGTCCAAAACCCTGTTCAGTTAAGCGAACGTACTGAACCGCAACCTGATGTAGTATTGCTCCAATTTCGCGATGATGATTACGAGACAGCACATCCAGTTCCCTCAGAAGTGTTGCTTTTGGTAGAAGTCGCTGACAGTACAGTGGATAATGACAGAAATGTCAAAATTCCTATTTATGCCCGATCGCTCATTCAAGAGGTTTGGTTGGTTAATTTAGTGGAAAACAGCTTGGAAGTTTACCGCCAGCCAACACCAAACGGTTATAGTTTAATACTAAACTTGTACCCTGGTCAAGAGGTGGCACCGATCGCATTTCCTGATTTTACAGTCAGTGTGGATTTGATATTGAGTGCGGGCGATCGTACTTCCTCAACCGCAGAACAATAAATTTGCTGCTTGATGCTGATTAAACTGCATTTTTCAAAGGCCTTTGCTTTGCAGAGGATAAACACTTCTGGATTACTTCTAGACCAACAGCTTCAACTACATTAATACTTAAATACTTACCTAGATATTTATTACCATGCTCTGCCTGGTAACGAGAAATTTTCAATTTGTAGGGTGCGTTAACGCCGTGTAACGCACCGCCAGCCTAATGCACCATTTGAGCTAGGTAAAAGATTTACCTGGATATGTTAGCTCGCGCTGTCTGTTGGCACGTTGAAAGAATGCGGCGATCGTTTGAGCTAATTGTGCGAATAGAGTGCAGATTGGTTAGCTGAGTATTGATTTCAAGTGTTTGAATTTTTCCGGCTGAGATTGCCTTCCCGGATAGTGTATTTCCCTGTATTTTACCAGTGAAGCACGCAAAGTCCGATCGCGGCGCGTAGATTGCACCAACGACGCGATCATTCTGGCGTTGAAACACGATATAGTTTTGAAGAACTTGGTTGGGCTGTGGCGAATCTCCGTACAGGTAAATACCATCTGGCAAAGCAGCAACATTAGTCTTAGATGGATTTTGTTGTGCTTGAAGCGGTTGTTGCTGAATCCCAACACCAATTAGTGTCAGAGGACAAATAAAGGCTGTTGCCAGTAGTTTCCATTTCTGTTTAATAGATGCAGGTAAAATCATTACTGCTTCTCCTTGCGCCAGGTCATCTAATCATATTAAAACAGTCTTCTCTAGTTAATACCTCACTCAGGTTATAAATTCGCTCTGCTAAAATCTGCCGATTGGTAGAGATTCAGAACCTGAAAGCTTGCGCTTGTTTAGCTCAGAAAACTTTATTTTCCCTTGTCCTCCAATTACCTGAGCTGATTTTGATAAAATTAGAGCGGGCATAGTTTCTAATCCCACCCAACAAAACACCGATTTCCTCACTTCAAATGCACGCAGATCCTCTAGATATTCATTACCAGGCAGAGCCTGGTAACGAGAAAAAAACATCTTGAAAACTCTTGTGGAAGAATCCCGAAAGCCGGTTCAGGAAAATGGTGATCTTCGGTCAGTTCGATCGCACTTTTCCCTATTTTTTGCTAGCCATCCACTTTTGAAGATCGTTAATCGTAAAAACTGTTTCAAAGTCCAATCCAACAGAGCGATAAAACTCCGCACCACCTTGCTCTCTGTCAATCAGCGACAACACGCGATCTACTTTATAACCCGCACCTCGCAACCGTTCCACCGCCTGCATCGCCGACTTACCCGTCGTCACCACATCCTCCAAAACCGCCACATTCGTCCCCTCTGGCAACAGCGGCCCCTCAATATAGGCCATTGTCCCGTGTCCCTTCGTCTCCTTTCTGACAATTAGCGCCGGAATCGATCGACCTTCCAGAGCCGAAACCACACTCACCGCAGTTACAATCGGGTCAGCACCCAAAGTCAAACCGCCCACAGCTTGCACCTCCGACGACAACATCGACAGCAACAAACGTCCCGTTGCCAAAGCACCTTCAGCGTGCAGCGTCACCGGTTTGCAGTTAATGTAATAAGAACTTTTCTGCCCCGAAGACAGCACAAAATCGCCTTCACGATAGGCAAACTCGCACAACAAATCTAGAAGTCGATCGCGCAACACCTTTAAATCCGCAGCATCCATAACTCACACCGTGTAAAAAACACAAATAATCCGTCGATAATCAGTTTATATTGGAATCGGAATTAATTAAGGAGGCCCAAATATATGAGTCAAAAGTTAAAAAGCCTGAGCGGCGCGTTGATTCTCGCTGTCGCCTCTGCCGCAATGGCATCCGTCAAACCAGCTCAAGCACAAACAGAGCGATTTCACCCGATTGCTGACGACTTCAACCGACAATACTTTGAAGCTTCAGGAGACTTTTACCACAACGTCAGCTTGCAAGGTTACTTGGGCGACTATTTAGGCATCGGTTCCCCCAGCGGCGTCGTTGCCTTTCCCGAAAAAGAAATTGAGCGGGATGCTAGTCGCGTCAACGGATTCTACCGCCGAGTCATGCAGCGGCAAGTTTCCAGCGATCCGATTCTCCGCGTCCCAGATGCCGTCAATCCCTTCGATGCCTCAGTCATGGCACTCCCTGCTGCTTGCCAGCTAGGACCTCAACCAAGCGGCTGTTTCCCTACTCCCGCCGGACTCCAAGATCAGTTTACACTTCCAACACAGCAGGAAGGTTCACCGACTGATGCAGGGCCCGTTAGAGGACTTTATCAAGTATCGCCCCCTGGCCAAAATTAATCGATCAACAGTTGCGAGTTTTGAGCCGAGGCGGGTTTACTCAATCTCTGATTTGTATTCAAGAGAAAGCCTCAACCCGCCGCAAAAGCTCATATTTTGGCAATCGTTGCGGTAAACGCGCAACTGACTTTTTTGTAACTATTGCGGTTATTTTACAGGAATAAATATTATCCAATATTTATCAAACAATGCTGCCGTCAGGCATGATTGTTCCTTTCAAAATAGCTTCGCCCAGATTAGCTCCCCCCAATTTCGCTCCCCTGAGATTTGCCCCGGTCAAATTCGCCCCTCTCAAATCAGCTTTGCCAAGGTTTGCCCACCGGAAATCTGCCGCGCTCAACTCTGCAAAACTGAGATTTGCCCTAAAAAGATATGCTGCAGTGAAGTGAGCTTCCGCGAGGTTAGCTTTAGAGAAATTGGCTGCATAGCAATGTGCTTCAATCAATTCGGCTTGAGTGAGATTGCCTTGACTGAGATTAGCAAAATTGAGGTTCGCGCCCATCGCATTAACTCCAGACATCACCGCACCGATTAAATTCGCATCACCGAAATCTGTTTGTTGGAGATTAGCAGCGGTGAGATCAGATCCAATTAAATTAGCACCGCTCAAATCAGCTCCCTTGAGGTCGGCCGCTCGGAGGTTAGTTCCAGTTAAATTAGCTTTAATTAAATTAGTTTCGAGCAGTTGCGCTCCCGCAAGATTTGCTAAACTCAAATTAGATTCGGCGAGGTTTGCCGAAATTAATTTAGCCTTAAACAAGTCTGTTTTAAAAAGGTTAGATCGCCAAAGATGCGCGCCTCTGAGATTTGCTTCCGCGAGGTTAGCTTCGCTGAGATCCGGTTCTATATTTGGGTTGAGACTTCTCCATTCAATCCAAGTAACTGCACCTTTTTTTAACAGCGCTAAATGCTGTGTATTTGCCATAATTGCATCTCCTTTAACGGCTATTCCTTGCGACCAAAAATTGTTGGATTTTCTCGACCCGTCACGTTTTCCACCGCCGCAATTGCTGCCTGGGAACCTGCTATAATATCTCGTTCTGCGCCGCCGAGGTAAAGCCGTCCGAAACTGCCTACAGCCTGAACCTCTAAGATGTTAATAGATGCGCCTTTTTCTGCTTCATTGGCCGCCAGCGCTGCATAAGCAGCGGGTTCTACTTCTAAAACGTAAAGCGTTTGTCCCGCAAGCAGCAACTGTCCGCGGCGGGTGCGGTTGATTAATTGTGTTTGGTGAGGGTCAATGTTGCGAATAATTTGACTGGAAATCACTCGCGGTTTGATACCTTCTTCTCTGCGAACTCCCATAAATTCTAGAATTGCTTTGCCTGCTGCCCGCGTTTCCCCCTGCTGACCCGAGTGTACTTCCAGAAGGCCGTACAAGCGTTCGACTATTTGCACTCCCGGGCGCACGGAGGCAGATTTGAGGGCGACATCGGTAATTCGGTTAATTTCGATACCGGGGGAGATTTCTATCCACAGCGACGCATCCCCTGGCAGCGGCAAGAATCCGGCGGCGATGGTGCCGATGTATGCTGCGTGCTGCGGCTGCAAGTTGTCTAGAAATACGTAGCTGCGTAGCTCTATACCCAAAAGTTTTTATCTCCGTCGATCGAGTTTAAACACTTATCTGTGCAATATCTGAGTTTACCTTTTTTTGTCAGCAACACCTTGTCTATTGTCGAGAGTGCCGGAGTGCCTCACAACCGAGTCAGGTGTCAGACCCGCGATTTCTAGTGCTGGAGTGCCTCTGCGAGCAATCTTTAATTTTGTGCGCCTGCTAAAAATTTGATATCAATCTCTAGTTATAGGTGGAACATAACCATCTTTACTGCTAGAGGTGGATTTAACTTTAAAAGCCAATCGATATAGTTTTGATAGTTAAAGATTTTAGCCAACAGAGAGCATTTGAATTATGAAACGTTCTGATTTATCCAAAGCAATCGGTGCAGGTATTATAGCTGCTGGGTTAGCCCTAGCACCAGCTCATCTGCCTGCTTCAGCTCAGACAGATACAACTGGCGGTACTAACAACACTACAACCACCACCACTCCTCGCTCCGATGTCTACAATGCTGAGACCGATCGCGATTTTGATTGGGGATGGTTGGGATTGCTAGGCTTGTCTGGTTTGTTGGGCTTGATTCCCCGCAAACGCGAAGAAAATGTCCGCTATACAACTACAACGAGTGATCGAGAACCCGCTGTGCGTAGTGACTACCGCTAAGAATTGAGTCTTAGGGCTGTGGGCATCATGCAGGGACAGGATGTTTTAACCTGTCCGGTCAGCACCAATAATCATCAAAAAACCTCCATCTGTGAGGTTTTTTTATTGGACATGATGCGCGATCGAACGACAATAAAATTGGTTACATCTAATATCTTGTACCATTTTCCTGAATAGGCTTTCCGGCCTGCTCCAAAACAGACGAATTTTATTGTGCGCCATTGCTCCTACCCCGTCAATAAAACGCTGATTGAAAAGGGTGCAATATCTCAGATGTAACCGGAATTGAGATGATTAACTTCTTCCCTTCTTCCTACCCTTCGGGAACGGTTTCGCCGAACGCGTTCTTTGCGCCTTTGCGGTTCATTAAATAAAGACTTTTCCGACAAAAAAACACTTTAAATAATGTTTTTGCCCGATCGATCGAGTACCTCCCCAATCGCCTGCACCAACTTGTCGGGGTCTAAAGGCTTACAAATGTGCCGCTGGAACCCCGCCGCCAGGACCTGCTGATAGTCAATTTCTCCAGCATAAGCCGTGAGGGCGATCGCCGGAATCCGTCCCCCTTTGTCGGGCGCCAGATCCCGAACCTGTCGCATCAACATATAACCGTCGGTGTCGGGCATTCCAATATCGCTCAACAGCAAATCCGGCACAGACTCAGTTAAAACCGCCAAGGCATCGGCGGCGCTAGCAACTGCTGTAACACTTGCCCCACAATCCTCAAGCAGAAAAACCACTAAATCTAGCGCATCGGCCTCATCATCCACCGCTAACACGCTGATACCGCTCAAATTGAAGGATTGATCCGGCGCCGCAGTTCCCGCAGGACTTGTCTGAGATGGCACCGGCATCAGAGGTATCCTGACGGTCAAGGTTGCACCTTTTCCTTCGCCGGGACTGTCGGATTTCACCGTGCCGCCGTGGAGTTCGACGAGATGGCGGACGATCGCCAATCCTAAACCCAAACCGCCAAACTTGCGCGTCATCGAGCTGTCAGCTTGTCGGAAGTAGTCGAATACATAGGGCAGAAAATCAGGTTCGATACCTTTTCCAGTATCAATTACACTAATTTGGGCGTTCCTGTCCACCCGATCGAGAACAACTTGGATTTTGCCTCCCGGCGGGGTGAACTTGACGGCATTTGACAGCAAATTCCAGACTACCTGCTGAAGTTTGCCCGCATCGCCCAACACCGGACCGAGATTCGGTGCAAATTGAGTGCTGATTTGAATCGACTTAACTTCGGCCGCCAGACGCACCGTTTCAATAGCAGCGCCGATCACCCCAACTAAATCCACAGGTGCAATATTCAAGCTGACCTTACCTTGCAGAATCCCCGACACATCGAGCAAATCTTCGATAAGCTGGGTTTGCAGTTTGGCGTTGCGCTCGATCGTCTCTAAGGCATAACGCTGCTTTTCCGGTGTCAGAACGTTCGATTGAAGCAGCTTCGCCCAGCCCATAATCGGGTTTAAGGGAGTCCGCAATTCGTGGGACAAAACAGCCAAAAATTCGTCTTTGACGCGGTTAGCCTGTTCTGCTTCTTCCCGCGCTGCCTTTTCCCGTGCTAGAAGGCGTTCCCGTTCCGCTTCTGCAACTTTTCGATCGGTAATGTCAGTGTTAGTGCCACACCAGCGCAGCACCTTGCCTTGCTCGTCGCGGATCGCCACGGCGCAAGAGAGAAACCAGCGGTACGATCCGTCTTTGCCGCGCAAGGGGAAAGTATCTTCCCAGAGTTCGCCTGTTTCAATGCAGCGCCTAAATTTTTCGACAACGCGATCGAGGTGTTCCGGGTGGTGTACCAGTTGCCAGCCCCAGCCTAGCATTTCTTCTAGCGTTGTGCCCGTGTACTCAAACCAGCGCTGGTTATACCATAAACTCCCGCCAGTGGGATCTGTGATCCAGGCCAACTGAGCGATGTTGTCAGCTAGAGCGCGGAACCGAGCCTCGCTTTCGTGCAGCTCATGCAGGGCTCGCGCGTGCAGGATCACCGTCCAGAGGCGAGCCACCACTTCTTGCATCAGCCAAACTTCATCGGGCCGCCAGTGCCGAACCACCTTTGATGCCACCAACAAAAGAGCCACCCAGCGGCCTTCCTGAAGGCAGGGAACATCGACCAAAGCGCGAATCGACACGGCACCGTAGTTATCGACTAAATGCGCTGTATAGGGGTGATTAGCGATATCTGAGATGATAACAGTTTGACCTGCGATAGAGAGAGCTTTAAGTTCTGGCATCTTAAAGTCTGAGATTTTATAGATGCCGACGGTGCTGGCAAGGTCGGACTGGTGCCAGTCTTGCTCGACAATTGCCCGATCAGCTTCTAGATCGATTTCGTGCCATATGCAGCGATCGACTTTTAAATATTCTCCTAGACTTTTCATGGCTTCCCACAACATTTCTGCGGGGTTGATGCGCTGCCGCAAGCGGACTTCGAGATCCGAGAGAAACTGCTCGTTGAGTTGGGCTTGTTTGCGATCGTGAATATCGGTATTCGTGCCGATCCACTCGACAATCTGGCCCTCCGCGCCGCGAATTGGCACGGCGCGGGACAAATGCCAGCGTTCCATTTGGTCTACTGCCCGCCGCAGGCGCAGCTCAATTTGATAAACTTCTCCGGTGATTAGACATTCTTTCCAGCGGGCCCAAGATTCTGCCAAATCCGAGGGCGGCACCAGGGACTCCCAATTGTTTTGAGCGGCTTCCTCGTAAGACATTCCCAGATATTCCGACCACTTTTGTTGATTGGTAAAACGAATTTCGCCGGCGGAGTCTACGTTCCAAATCAGGTGGGGCAACGACTCAGCCAGAAAACGGAAGCGGCGATCGCTTTCTGCTAAGCTTTCTTCTGCTCGTTTGCGATCGTCAATATCAATCCCGATTCCCGCCCATTGCACCACCTGTCCCTTCCTGTCTTTGACGGGTACAAGTCGCGCTAGATGCCAGCGGTAAGTACCATCAAACCTGCGTACCCGACACTCAAATTCGTAGGCTTCCCCTGCTTCAATCGCCTTGGTGCGCGTGCCGACAACTGTTGGCAGATCATCAGGATGAAATAATTGCAGCACCGGTGCAGCCAGCGGCAATTCTGCTGGCCTGATGCCCGTGTAGCTTTGCCAGTGCTGGTTGCAAAACTCTAACCTGCCGTCGGCGGTATTGATCCACATTAATTGCGGGACGCCATCGGCGAGGGTGCGGTAGCGATTTTCGCTTTGCCGCAGTGCTTCTTCTATTTGCCGGCGCTCGGTTTTGTCCTGCATGATTTTCAGGAAACCTTGCACTTCGCCTCCTGCGTCGCGCAGGGGCATCACCAGTCCGCTGCCCCAAAAGCGGCTGCCGTCTTTGCGGACGTGCCAGCGCTCGTTTACTGCCTTTCCCTGAGTCAGCGCGAGGTGCATTTCTAGTTCCGGCTTTCCGGCTGCAGAGTCTTCTGGGGTGAAGATGATTCGTCCGTGCTGCCCTACGATTTCAGCTTCGGAATAGCCCAGCAATCTCTCTGCGCCTGCGTTCCAATTGGTAAGGTGTCCACCGAGATCCTGGGTGAAGATGGCGTAGTCTTTGGCGCTGTCGAGAATAAACTGCAGGTGGGTTTCACGATCGCGCAGTTCTGCTTCTGTTTGCTTGCGCTGGGTAATGTTGCTGGTGAAGCCGACTATTTTAGTCACTTCACCTTGCTGGTTGCGGATCAAACAGCCGCGTTCCCAAACATCGATCCAGCGCCCGTCTTCGTGCCGGACTCGGTACTCGACTTCGTAGCGCTCGGCACTTAAGATTGATTGCCCCCCGGCTTGGATGCGTGCCAAATCGACGGGGTGGATGCGTTCTCTCCACCACTCTGGTGTTGCCGGTGCATCCTCTGGGCAGACACCGACGATCGAGTACAGTCCCTCGGAACGGTAAACGGAGTTTGCTGCCAAATCCCACTCAAACACCAGGCCGTCGATCGCCGTTGTAGCTAATTGGAAACGGTTGTAGCTTTCTTGCAAGGCGAGTTCGGCCATTTTGCGAGCGGTAATTTCCTGTACCACGATATGAATCCCGACAATCTCTCCGCCCCTGTCTCTGAGCGGCCACCAATTCTGGAGCCAAGTGCGAACAACAGTGGGTTGAGCCCTTGTTTCACCCGTGAGTTCAAAATTTCGGATCGGTTCTCCGGTGTCTAGAAGGTGGCCCAATAAAGGTTCGGCTGTATCTGCCCAGTCGGGGACAATTTCGCGCAGGGTGCGGCCGATGTGCCTTTCTACTGCCAGGCCGTTCATTTGGGCAAACCGCTGGTTGATCCGCACGAACCGCAAATCTGTGTCTAAAACGGCCAAACCCACGGGAGTTGTTTGGTAGAGCGACTCTATCTCTAGAAGTTGACGGCGCACGGTTTGCTCGCTCTCTTGCAGCGCGAGTTCGGCTTTTTTGCGATCGGTAGCATCAAATAATACTCCGATAAACCGCACTGCTTCGCCTGCCGCGTCGTAGAGATAGCGCCCGAACGCGCTCAACCAGCGGATTTCTCCGTTGTCGGCGCGGATGATGCGGTATTCGGGGGAGTAGAGCGATCGCGTTTCCCGAGCTGTTTTGGCTGCTTGCATGACTTGCTTTAAGTCGTCTGGATGCACGCACTTTTGCCACACAGCCGCGCTTGCTTCGCCGCCCGGTACCGGTTCGCAGCCCAAAATGCTGAAATGGGTCGCCGACCAAATTACTCGGTTTGTTCGCACGTCAAAATCCCAGGTTGCCATGCCTGAGCCTTCGATGGCGACGCTCAAACGTTCTTCGCTTTGTTTCAAGGCAATTTCTGTTTGTTTGCGATCGCTGATATCTGTCAGGGAACCTACGGCCCGCAGGGGATTGCCTGACTCGTCCCAAATTGCTCGCCCTCTGGCTAAAACCCATTTGTAGCGCCCGTCGGAACAGCAAACGCGGTACTCGCAGCAGTAATGTGAGGTTTCTCGATTTAAGTGCTGCTGCCAATTGCTTTGTATTACCTGCAAATCATCGGGATGAATGTAGCTCAAATATTGGCTGAAGTTTTTGACTTCTTCGGGCCCGCGTTCCAAAATCTCTAAAAAGCGATCGCTTACTACACAGCAATTGGTTTGCAGGTTGTGATCCCAAATGCCGTCGTTGTTGCCCTGCAAGGCTAGCTGCCAGCGTTCTTCGCTTTCTCGCAAAGCTTCTTTGGTTTGATTGGCGCGATCGATTTGTACGGCGGCAACGGCAAAGTCTGCTAGGGCGATCGCGATCTGCAAGTCTTCGGCATCGAATTGGCGAGCGGAATCGTGAGATACAATCCATATTGCCCCCAGCGGTTGATTTTCTGCTTGCAGTGGCACGACTAATGCTTCGGCGATCGGCAATTCTAGCTGTTGCAAGTCGGTAAAATATTGTTCTGGAGCGAAGTAAAGCTGAGGAGTTTGGCGATCGATCGGGGTTCCGGACAAACGCAATTTGCGGGGTGTGTTTCTATGTTCTACTGATTCCCACGCTCCTGCCAAGGCTTCCCAGCGAAATATTTGTTCGGAAGTTGCATTTTCTTCCAGCAAGCAGACTCCGACGCTTCCGGCGTCGCACAAATCTTTAGCGATCGCAACCAGTGTTTTGAGCAGCCTGTGCGGTGAGGTTGCCAATTGTCGAGCCAGCGTTTGCAGCGCTCGGTTTTCTGCTTTTTGATCGTGCGATCGAGGGAGGCGGTGCGACAGTTCATCGGCGATCGGAATGTCGGTTAAATTAGTTTGTGGGGTTTGCCAAGCTTCCATCAATTAGTCATCTCTACGTCTTTCGGTCTGAGCTGGCGAGCGTCTATCACCACGCTGTTAAAGCATCTGCTATATTTCTATATTATCTACCCACATACAGAATATGTGAGCTATCTTGGAAATTACTTTTTAGTTTTCAGGCTAGTTGATTGCCTTGGTTGCCTCTCCTCTTGCCGCCACAATATGCACAATTTTATTCCCGCATCGCGCTTTTTTCCATATCTGACTTGGACTGAAATTCAGTCTATGCCGGATAAGGAAAATACTGTGATAATTCTGCCGCTAGGTGCGATCGAACAGCACGGCCCCCATTTGCCTTTAATTGTAGATGCGGCAATTAGCGCGGCAGTTACAGGCCAAGCCCTGGCAAAGTTAGACGCAAATATTCCCGCATATGCTTTGCCACCTTTGTACTATGGCAAGTCTAACGAACACTGCCATTTTCCCGGTACAATTATGCTCAGTGCTCAGACAATTTTAGCAGTAATCAGTGAAATTGCAGACAGTATTTATCAAGCTGGATTTCGGAAATTAGTGTTAATGAATGGTCACGGCGGGCAGCCACAGGTGATGGAAATTGCGGCGCGGGATATCCATCAAAAATATCAAGATTTCTCAGTTTTTCCGCTGTTTGTGTGGCGGGTTCCGAATGTGGCTGCTGAATTATTGAGCGCCAAGGAGTTGGAGTTTGGGATTCACGCGGGTGATGCAGAAACGAGTTTGATGTTGTCAATTTTACCCGAACAGGTGAAAATGGAACTGGCTGTTTGCGAGTACCCGCAGGGTTTACCAACAGACAGTTTGCTGAGTATGGAAGGGAATTTGCCTTTTGCTTGGCTGACGCGAGAGTTGACTGAAAGTGGTGTATTGGGCGATGCGACGGTGGCGACGAAAGAAAAGGGAGCTCGTATTCTCGAATCTCTCTCTGACGGCTGGGCACAAGTTATCAAAGATGTTTACAAATTTCGACAGCCGCGTAGTAATTAAAAATTAAGAATTAAAAATCAAAAATTGTTCTAATTCGTGTCAAAATGAGTCTAAGAAATTTTTTGAGTTGGAAAACTAACGATGAGTGTAAATTCTAAATTGCAGCGCGCTTTTGAGCAAGGTCGCGCCCTGAAAATTATCAGCGGTTTAAATAATTTTGATGCCGCCAACGTTGCTGCTGTCGTCAAAGCAGCGGATCTCGGCGGTGCTTCCTTTGTCGATATTGCTGCCGATCGAGATTTGGTATTGATGGCAAAACAGTTGACAAATTTGCCAATTTGTGTATCGGCTGTGGAACCGGAAAAGTTTGTGCCTGCGGTAGAAGCTGGCGCTGATTTGATTGAAATTGGTAACTTTGATGCTTTCTACGCAGTAGGCCGCCGCTTTGAAGCTGAGGAAGTTTTGCAGTTGACTCGCGAAACTCGATCGCTATTTCCAAACATCACTCTTTCTGTGACAGTTCCCCACATTTTGGCACTCGACAAACAAGTGCAGTTAGCAATTGAATTAGTCAAAGCTGGGGCTAATATCATCCAAACCGAAGGTGGCACCAGCGCTCAACCAATTCACGCTGGCACCTTGGGATTAATTGAAAAAGCAGCGCCTACTTTGGCAGCAGCCTTTGAAATTTCCCGCGCCTTATCCGTCCCCGTACTCTGCGCTTCGGGTATCTCCAGCGTCACCGCACCGCTCGCTATTGGAGCCGGTGCTGCGGGTGTTGGTGTCGGTTCTGCTGTTAGCCAACTTAATAGTGAAGTGGCGATGATTGCGGCTGTTCGCAGTTTGGTTGAAGCTTTGGCTTTGGTTTCGCGATCGCACTTGCCAGCTTCCATTTAATTAAGAAGGAAGTTCGGCAACGGATTCGCTTTCTTCGGATGTAACGGATGTTAGGGAGAAGAGAGAAGGAAGTTCGGCAACGGATTCGATTTCTTCGGATGTTAGGAAGAAGGAAGA
Source organism: Microcoleus sp. Pol7_B2 (assembly GCF_036701035.1). NCBI lineage: Bacteria > Bacillati > Cyanobacteriota > Cyanophyceae > Oscillatoriales > Microcoleaceae > Microcoleus > Microcoleus sp. Pol7_B2. The sequence goes on from NZ_JAUBQB010000001.1 coordinate 253,974, forward strand.
AGGAAGTTCGGCAACGAGCAATGTACGGGATGTAACGGATGTAAAGGATAGAAGCAAGAAGGAAGATTTTTCCCATCCCCCACTCTCCCACTCTCCCCTTCTGCCCTTCTCCCTTCTCCCCTTCTCCCACTCTTCCCCTCTTCCCCTCGCCACTTTTCCACTTTTGCACTCTTGCTTAATAATTGAGAAACCACACGGCATAATCATCTAATAACTGATTGTTGCGGGAGATTACATCAACTGATTCTAACTCTGATAAAGGCAACATAAACTTTTGGCGATCGCCGACGCGCTGCACTTCCACAAATATGCCTTCTTCCTGAACCACCAAATCCTCCAACCGATTAATTGTGAATCTATCAGTATAAGAAGGTTGAGTTTTTTTGAGCCGTGCATATTCTTTTTTGCTGCCCGAACCCATTGTATATTCTTCTTCCCATTCAAACTCTTCTATGCCGGTAACGTGGCACGGTAGTTGAATATTTTGCTTGATGTAATCTAGATATTTGACTGAATTTTTTAGGCTGAAATAAATATTTTTTGAACCCAAAATCTTGCTAATTTTAGTTTCAAATTGCTTGGCATTAAATGGGATATTTTCCTCGATATGCGCTAAAATTTCTGGATCGAACCCCGATCTCAATTCGGATAATTCCTCCAGCAGGCGCTGGAAGTCGTTTACCGGTTTGGGTCTTCTGCCTGCTACAATGGTTTCATCAAGCTGAACTGGAGGAAGGTCGGATGGTGAAGAAAGGGATTTGCTTTGATCTGGGCGATCGTCAAATTTAGATTGGTTAACTTTAGACTTGTTAACTTTAGGCTGGTTAAGTTTAGGCTTGTTAAATTTAGGCATCGCTCGGTCTCGCTGGCTCGGTTTATCAATAAAGTATATCTTGGCAGAAGTACATTCGTGTCTAATAGGAGGAAGCTATTATGCAACTACTGAAATCACCTCATGAATCGCCAGTCTATCAAGGACAATTCGGCGAATTTACGATTACTCAAAACGATCGCACGGGAGTGTTGATTTACCGCGCTGGATTGGGGGTGGCGGCGCTGTGTTTTGCGATCGGCACTACTCTGGTGTTGCAACAGGGCGACAATCCGATTGCAATCCAAGCTGTAACGCCTATTTTTGCTTGTTTCTGGATAGCTTTAGGCGTCAGCTTAGCAACTATTCACATTTACATGATTGCGCTGCACCGAACACTACAGGTGTTTTGGGCGATCGGCGGCGCGGCAGCATTGTTTGTAGCGTTACAAAGCAGCCAACCTCTAGCTTTAGCAGTGTACGAACATCCCGCCACGTTGTGGGGAATTGGCTTTACTTTTGCCGCCTTAAATGGCATTTATTTTAAGGAAGCATTCTGCTTTAATCGCCTAGAAACCAAGTTTTTGACTCCCGGAGTTCCTCTTTTAATTTTAGGACATATTTTCGGCTTTTTGTCAGCCGAAAATGAACAGTTTTTGCTGGCTATTTGGGCGGCTTTGTTTATCATCTTTGCTGTACGCAAGTTTTTTCAACCGATGCCGCAGGATATCGGGGATAAAAGCGTTTTTGAGTATCTGAAACACAAATAATTTGGGAATGGTGCATAGGGAATGGGACATGGGGCCGAAAAGCAATTTGATCGCTCTCTCACTGTCCCACTATTTCCATTTTCCTGAAACCATTGGTATTGTGGCTTCTTCCATCTTCATATCGATTTTCTTCCTTATACTCTAAAATGAGAATTCGTTTAATCCGTCGTCGAGAAATCTGGGCAATTACTAGGGAAGGTTGGGTAATTGCAAGCGCGGGGTTGATAATTTTAATGCTCTTAATTATTACAAATATCCATCCATTTTTGGCGGTAAATGCGCCGATTAAAGCAGATATATTGGTTGTAGAAGGCTGGTTGCCAGATTATGCGATCAAAAGTGCGATCGCTGAATTCAAAAAAGGTGAATACCGCCAATTAATTACCACAGGAGTTCCTTTAAGTAAAGGCTACTATCTGGCTGAATATAAAAATTATGCGGAACTGACGGCAGCAACTTGTATTGCGCTAGGATTTGATAAAAACCAATTAGTAGCAGTACCCGCCGCTAATGTTTTGAAACACCGCACGGCTGCTTCTGCGATCGCACTTCGGGATTGGTTTTCTACTTCAGGTTTAAAAGTTAACTCAATTAATCTTTATTCCTTTGGCCCTCACGCCCGCAGAAGTTGGATTGTATTTAAAGAAGTGCTGAATCCTGAGATTAAAGTCGGCATTATAGCGGCGGAACCGCAAGATTACAATTCCCAAGAATGGTGGAAATCTAGCGAAGGTTTTCGGACAGTAATCGGAGAAATTATTGCTTATATTTATGCCCGTTTCGTAGATTGGAAAACCTAGCCAGTAATTGTCAACCTCCCTCTTAATTCCCTTCGCGTTCTTAGCGCCTTCGCGGTTCGTAAAAAAATTTATATAGCAGTTTTACATCCGTGTAAATACACGACACGGCAGTGCCGTTTTCCTACCCGGGCATCTGTGGAAATACAGAACACGGTAGTGCCCTTTCCCTACTATATTCAACCAAAAATGATAAAATTATTCTCAGAGAAGTTGAGGGCAACTCGTTGGTAGAAGAACGCGCTTACTGGTTAGCATGGTCGCAAATTAACGGTATCGGGCCGATTTTGTTGCAAAGATTGCAGCAAAATTTCAATAGTTTGGCAGAAGCTTGGACGGCTAAATCAGTAGATTTAATGGGAATCGAAGGGTTCGGCAAGCAGATAATTGAAACCATTGTGCAAGAACGCACTAAACTCAATCCAGAAGAATTTATCGAAAAACATCTTATAAAAAATCCCTATTTTTGGACGCCCGCAGATCCGGATTATCCCCGCTTATTATTGGAAATTCCCAATCCGCCACCAGTGTTGTATTATCGCGGTTTAGTTGATGTAAAAGAAAATCAAGGAATTACGCCGACAGTGGCAATAGTTGGCACTCGCAGCCCTTCGGAATACGGCAGAAGGTGGGCTCGCAAAATTAGTACGGCTTTGGCTAAAAGTGATTTTACTGTGGTTTCGGGATTGGCGGCTGGCATTGATACAGAGGCTCATACAGGCTGTTTGGAGGCGGGAGGAAGGACTTTTGCAGTGGTGGGGACGGGAGTAGATATTGTATATCCTAAACAAAATGAGAGGTTGTGCGATCGCATTTTGCAGCAAGGATTGGTAATTAGCGAATATCCCGCCGGGACTCAACCGAATAAAACTAATTTTCCGCGCCGAAATCGCATAATTGCTGGCTTAAGCCGCGCTACAATCGTGATAGAAGCTCCGCATAAATCGGGTGCTTTAATTACTGCTTATCAAGCGAATGATTTTTGCCGGGATGTGTATGTTTTGACGGGCAGATTGGATGATGAGCGTTCTTTTGGATGTTTGGAGTTGCTGAGTAAAGGTGCTCATCCGATCCTGCCAAATAGCGATCGAATGTTAAGCGAAGACAGGTTGTTGGAAATGCTCGGAGCTATGCCAAAATTGGATAGAGCCGAGCAGTTATCGCTATTTCCTCCAAATCCGACGGTAGAGAAACAAGGGCCGCCGTTGGAGCCGGAATTGGCTAAGGTGTTAAGTGCGATCGCATCTGGGCCAATTTCTTTTGATACAATTGTGGAAGCAGCGGGATTAGAAGCGGGAAGAGTTTCTAGTATACTTTTGCAGTTGGAATTGTTGGGATTAGTTTCGCAGTTGCCGGGAATGCGATATCAGCGGTGCTGATTTGTAAGTAATACGGTTTAGGGCCTTGGTGTCAACTTAAGTCTAAAACCCTCTTTATCTCTCGTTTACCGCCGAGGCCAGATCCCCCTAAATCCCCCTTAAGAAGGGGGACTTTGAGAAGATTCTTGTCCCCCCCCTTTTTAAGGGGGGTTAGGCAGGGTGGATTTATTGTGATCGGATGATTATATAATGGAAGGGGCGATCGTCCCCTAGCGGATCCCGCTTGACCAT